>DATKXE010000396.1:0-3103 GCA_035529195.1 Anaerolineales bacterium | reverse complement strand
GATTATCGCATCGGGAGGATTCCGGGAGACAGGCCCGAGTGGTGCTAAACTGGAAGAACAATGCCTGGATATTGCCAGGAATTATGGCGTGAGGCTATTAGGTCCGAATAGTATTGGATTAATCGATACGCATTCCCCGATAGACACGACCTTCCTCTCACCACCCGGACCAACCCCGGGAGATATTGCCTTTATATCTCACTCTGGAGCGATATGCTCTGCAGTGATTGATTGGGCGCGCGGTCAAGGCTTCGGTCTTTCTCGTCTCGTCAGCCTGGGCAACCAGTGCGATGTGACCGAATCAGATCTGCTGTCACCAGTCGCAGAGGATCCATACACCCAGGTAATCGCCCTTTATTTAGAGGGCGTAAGCGATGGGCGGCACTTCCTGGAGCAGGCCCAGAATGTATCCCGAGTAAAACCAATTGTAGCGTTGAAAGTCGGTCGGTCTGAGCGCAGTCAAGAAGCTGTAGCCTCACATACTGGCGCCCTGGCAGGTTTGGAAAGTGCCTACAATGCTGCTTTTCGCCGGGCCGGAGTGATCCGGGCTGAAACGACCGAACAGCTCTTCGATTGGGCGCGGGCACTGGCCTGGTGTCCCCTCCCCAAAGGATCTTCAGTCGCGGTATTAACCAATGCCGGTGGTCCAGGTGTCACTGCGGTTGATGCGCTTGAATCAAGAGGTCTCCAGCTTGCTCGCCTGAGCCAGGAGACTGAAACGACCCTACAAGGCCTTCTCAATCCGGCAGCAAGCCTGAAGAATCCGGTCGACATGCTGGCTGCTGCTACACCTCACCAATATGCGAGCTGCCTGCAGGTGCTCTTAGCAGATACCAGCGTAGATAGTGTGATGGTGATATTACCTCCCCCACCTATGCATACCGCCGGAGGGATAGCAAAAGCGATCATTCCCGTTATTTACACTGCAGATAAACCGATCGTGGTTGCTTTGATGGGCGAAAGGTTGATTCAAGAGGCGATAGAACATTTTCGTGCTGCGCGAGTACCGGAATATCGCTTCCCTGAACGCGCCGCAGAAGCCCTGGCTGCCCTCACTCAGCGCTCAGAATACCTTTCTACGATGAGTGTCCGCCAAGCTGATGCGCCGCAGCGCTTCTCAGACATTCAATCCAAACGTGTTGATTCGATCTTGGCAAATTATCAATCCGCTGGATTCCTTACTGACGAGGATGCATTTGATTTG
Organism: Anaerolineales bacterium; assembly: GCA_035529195.1. Taxonomy (GTDB): domain Bacteria; phylum Chloroflexota; class Anaerolineae; order Anaerolineales; family UBA4823; genus PFL25. The sequence continues at coordinate 1,899 of DATKXE010000396.1, read as the reverse complement.
GTTAACGCTTATGGTATCCCCACCATGCAGCCCCGGCTTGCCCGGACAGCGGACCAGGCTGTTGAAATCGCTCAAGAGTTGGGTTATCCTGTCGCGATGAAAATCTCATCACCCCAGATCACACATAAATCAGATGTTGGGGGAGTTTTGCTGAATTTGCATAATTCCCATGAGGTATTGAATGGTTTTCAAACTGTCACGGATAACAGCCGTGCCGCCCTGCCAGAAGCTGAGATCTCTGGTGTGCATCTGCAGCAGATGCTGTCCATAGGGCAGGATGTAATTATTGGAGCAATTCAGGATAGTCAGTTTGGTACTTTGGTGATGTTTGGGTCAGGTGGAATAGAAGTAGAAAAGTTGAAAGATGTTCGGTTTGGGTTGGCCCCTCTCTCGATCACAGAAGCCGAACAAATGGTAGCTGCTACTTGGGCGGGTAAAAAACTTGGGGGTTTCCGCAACCTACCACCCGCAGACCAGGAGGCGGTTATTGAGGCTTTATTGCGGCTTGCACTGCTGGCTTCGGATTACCCCCAGCTCGCAGAAATCGAAATCAATCCTTTAAGTGTTCTGGCACTTGGAAAGGGTGCTTTTGCTGTCGACGTGCGTGTAAGAGTAAATAATTAACCGCGGTCCAATCCTTCAATAACCAGCGTCAATTGCTCGAGACCGACCTGAAGTGGGGAGATATTGACATATTCACCAACCGTATGGGCTCCATTCCCCGTTGTCAATCCGAGACAGATTGCTGGATAACCTAAGCTCAGTGGGATGTTTGCATCCGTAGAGCCGATATTTAAGCGTGGTTGAATTCCAACCCGAGCCAAACTATTGATGGCTAACGCTACCAATGAATGGTCCTGCGAGATCTCGCCTACTGGCCGCTGACCGATTAATTCTGCATGTACCTGAATGCCGGGTTTTTGGCAATCTCGGAGAATTTCATTCACCGCGCCTACCAATTGGTCCAATTCAGCTAAATCCTCGGAACGCAAATCTAATTCTATATGTGCCTCGGCGGCAATGGTGTTGATGGCTGTACCACCCGATATCACCCCCACATTCATTGTTGTCCGTGGTGAATTACTTATTGGTATCTCAAGCAATCGAGTGACAATCCCAGCTAGTTCATGTACCGCCGATGGCTTGCCATAATCGACCCACGAATGTCCACCCGCTGTAGTTACACTGATCCGATAACGGCTAACACCCAAACCTCGATGGTAAACCTGACCTAATGCCATCCCTTCTAAAATGATATATGCTTGGGCTAGATCTGCAAAGCGATTAACCACTTCCCGCATCCCGCACAGATCACCCAAACCTTCCTCACCAACATTGGCCACCAACCACAAATCAGAAGCAAGTTCCAATTTGCGATCATCGAGTTCCCATAACAATCCGAATAATCCCGCCACTCCGACAGAATTATCGCCAATACCCGGACCAGCGACTTTATCTGGGAATTGCTGAACGCGTAAATCTGTTTCCTCCGGAAATACGGTGTCCAAATGGGCGGAAACGATGATAGGTGGTGCTGAACCATTTCCTGGTAAGCACCCGAGGACATTGCCCATCGCGTCAATCTCGATCTCCTCCAGGTTCTCTTGAACAAAGCGCGAACGGATAAATTCCGCCCTTCGCCCTTCGGAAAAAGTTGGAGCGGGTATCTGCTGTACCTGAATAGCCATGCCGATGACTCGCTCAACGGTTTGGGGGTTCATTTCGTTCTATACCTCTCGCACGGATTGCAGAAGCGCTTCGAAGCGTGCTTGTGCAAGACTAGGCAGCGAATCCAACGCATCAAAAGGTCCTTGTCCTTCAATCACCAGAGAGGCAGAGATATTTCCATAAACAGCCGCCTGAACTGGGTCAAAAGTGCGCCGGAAACCTGCTAGAAAA
>DATKXE010000395.1:0-3792 GCA_035529195.1 Anaerolineales bacterium | reverse complement strand
TAGCCTCGGAGTACAGCAGAAACGAAATCTGTCTTTAATGAGAGGAAGTAACGAACGATGTTTATCAGGTCAGACAACAGATAAGAAAGAAAAAATTGGACCAGGTATCCATCCAACAGTTTAAACGTGAATCGCAATCTTCCATATACTACATTTTCTAATTTTGCTGGGCTCAACCTATCCTGATCTTCTGCTGGTATCCGACCACCAAATGCATGGTAAACCACTGCCTCAGTGGCAGCGATGATATGCAAACCTCTCTTTCTCGCCCTGTATGACCATTCGCTGTCTTCATAATACATGGGGAATTCTTCGTCTGCTGGACCGACCTTTTCCCAAGCAGGCTTGGGTATCAATGCTGCTGCAAAACAAGCTGAGGGCAGATCAGTCCATTGGTCGAACTGACCCAAATCCAGATGACCCAATGCATTATCCACCCCCCAGGAAAATGCTCCTACACGATTTCCTATCCCATTTAAGAAACCTGGTGCCCATAAAAATTTTAATTTTGCAGCCACGGCACCACAATTGGGATGTTCCTGTGCTTGATGAACCATCTCAGCAACAACAGCTGAATCGAGTTTTGTATCTGGATTTAACAACAGGAAATACTCTCCCGCGGCTGCATCAACACCGATATTGATCGCTTTTGCGAAAGAGACAACCTCATTCAACCGGCGATAATTCGCCTGAGGATAATTAGCAGGCACCCATGCTTGGGTTCCGTCGTTGGAAGCATTATCTACAATAAGAAGCTCGATAGGTTGATAATTCTGCACAGCGATCGAATCCAGGCATGCAGGCAGCCATTCCAGGCTGTTATGAGCCACGGTGATGACTGATACAAGCGGGCCAGAAATTTCTTCTTTTTGTATCCTGGGTTCCGACTTGCTTTCCGGTTCACGCTGCAGCAATCCTGCTTCTACCAGGCAGGTTAGACCAGCTCGAATTTCATCCGGATTGATCTCCCCAGGATGAAATTCAGCGAGAATTGTCTCTAAATTCCTGCCGCTGGCAAACTTCCACAGTGATAACATTTGCACATCGACTGCGATCTTGCCATCCTGCTCCGTCGCCAAGACCGGGCGATGGTCAATGCGATTCTCTTTTACATTCGGCGGGATGAGATATGAAACCATGATATCGGTCAGAGATTATCCTTAATCCTCATTTGATTCACCCTCACCTAAGGGTTCATCAACCACGGTTTTTCCTTTGGGGATGATCTTCAGCCTCAAGTTCTGAACCTGCTTCAGCAATCTCCAGCTGCGGCTGTTGTTGATCTCAGCAAGTTGGTTGTCGATAGCATAATAGCGTTCTTCCAGATCCGCCTGGTAATCCTCAGCGTAAGAGATGATCCTCTTCAAGTGTTCATTGCTCTGATCAGCACTTTGTGCCTGTCTCTCCCCTTCTAGAGCAAGCTGATATACCTCGCTCAGCTCATGATGCTTTTGCGACAATAACCATTGGTCCGTGACAGTTTGTTGTGCGGCAGATGCAATCTGATGTCGTAAAGTTGGATTTTCGACCAGGCCAGACAGAAGCACCTCCCAATCATGAGCACTCTCAGCAAGGTATCCATTGATCCCATGATCAACAATGGCTTCATAAGGCGGGAGTTTACTGTATACGCCCGGGGAACCAAGGACGCTGTATTCCAGGAATTTAATACAGCTCTTCGCCCTGTTAAACTCATTATCCACCAAGGGGGCAATCAGAATATCGCAATCCTGTTGGGCGTAAAAACTCGCGAATTGAGCATAACCCTCCTGGTTAATTGCGACCCATTCGGTTGTGGGTAGATTTAATAGATCTGCAGGTGGCTGAACTCCCCAGAACTTATAGTTCACCTGGTCCGGGTATTTCTTGTAAACATTTAGCAAAGCACTGGCTATACCTTCTAGATCAGCCTGGTGTGTCTGACCACCCATATAACCAATCGTAACTCCGATATCCCTGGCGGTAGCAGGTTGCGGATCTTTCATCACCCACAGGCTGTCATTCAAGAAATTGTTCACCAGCCTGGAATTCGGATTCAAGTCTGAAAGGTAATTAACCAAATAAGGTGAACTGGCGGTGACCACGTCTGCGTCAATGATGGCGTATAACATGGTCAGCATTTCACCTACATAATCCCCACTATGGCTGTGATTTTCCGGTATCTCAACTAACAGATCATCCAGCTCATATACAACCGGTCGACCAGACTCCCGAGCTAGAGAGATAACTTGCTTGTATTCCTCCCAGAACCTTGGAAAGTCACGCTGGATCACCACCAGATCAGCCTCTGCGACCGCTTCTGGGGATACCATTGACCCATGATTGCCTTTAATCACCTGGATACCTGCCATTTCAGCAGGACCGGTGATGCGCAGTACGACCACAGCACTCTCCCAAGGCGCAGCTGTAAAAACAGCAATGCTGGAAGGATTAGAATATGAGTTTTTTGAATTTCTCGTTGAAATCACAAATCTTATTTAGGATGTATCTAGTAGAAGATTTTACTGAGCCAGCTAAGAATTCCTCCCCCTGAGGTGGCAGTAGTGACTGATTCGGTCTTGGCAATCTGATTCTGAAGTTCAAGGGATAGCTCCCTTAAATCTGTGTTCTCTTTCCAGAGGTACCAAAATTTTCTTTCATAATCTCGCACAATGCGATGCAACGGATGACCTGATTTTTGATAACGGACCGTCCAGGGGGTGATGAAAGAAGCGTTAAAATCCACATCCCGGTAATATCCTTCTTTTGCAAATAATTCTGCCCAATACTCCACTGGTTGAACATTAAAATGGGAAACTTCTTTGTAATCATAAGGAGTTGAAGAGAAAAGAATGTCATCGCTGTACGCGCAGAGGTTTGACACTGCTTTTTCCGTATCCTGGGATGGCAGGTGTTCGAGTACCTCAATACTGACGATCAGATCATATCTACGAGGGAAAGGTACGGTGATTGAACCCACCCAGCAAAACTCCTGGATGGTAGGTGCAACCTTGCTTATCGCGAATTGCGAGATATCTACTCCCCAGGCTTCAATGTCCCGTTCTCGCAATTTTTCAACCAGAAATCCCATCGCACAGCCAGCATCCAGTACAGATCCTGGATGTATTTCACGCTGGATGCGTTCAGCGAAAGAGGAGAAAAGATTTAACCAGACTTCACTCCGCTCGTAAGGTTCCCCACAACCCTTAGCGAAGTAAAACTCATCATACAAGTTTGAGGTACCAGGTGCCTTCATTAACCGGATGCCATCGCTAACTCTAATGCATCCTGCCACTTTGGTAGGCGGATTGAAAAGGTATCAGTAAACTTCTCACAGTTCAAAGCTGAGAAAAGTGGTCGTTTGGCTGGTGTTGGATAGTCACTTGTTTTAGCAGGTTCCAAACTGGAAACAACCTGCTGATCACGCTGCGGGTCATAATCCAGGATCAATTTTGCCCATTCCAGGCGACTGGCAAACCCATCTCCGGCTAGATGGTACAAGCCGCGACGTTCATTAATCCACGCTGCTGGATTGTTCCCAGATTTCGCTAAGAGCAAGGCTGTTGCCTCTGCTAACATGCGACACCATGTCGGATTGCTGACCTGATCGTCAACGATGCGCAGCTCAGATTGAGTTCGAGCCCAGTCGAGAACTTTATTGACGAAACTATCCCGCCGTAGGCTGTACACCCAGCTGGTTCTGAAAACCAGGGTTGCAGCGTCTACCTCTGCGATCGCTCTCTCTCCAGCAAGTTTGCTCGAACCATATATACCCAATGGATTGGGTGTGTCATTTTCGAGATACGGACTCCC
>DATKXE010000394.1:0-7522 GCA_035529195.1 Anaerolineales bacterium | reverse complement strand
CTGAGTGTAGATCCCTGCAGAATTATCTTCAACAGGAGCACTGGAGACTCTCTTCATCCACGATCCGCTATCGATCAGCACATCACCAAATCGACCGATGAACTTTCCCCACACACCATAGCGCTGTACTTGGCGTTTTTGCAGTAATTTATTGAGCTGTGCTAAGGAGACTAATTGCTCCTGCTGTTTTGATATGAATTCATATTGGGGGTTCATAATAGCTTTTCTCCAAAATCCAATCATATTCTATAAAACCATAAACATTATAGCCAATTTTTATGATTTGTCAAGCTCTATATTTAATAATATTGAATATATGTTTAATATTATCAAGTTTTCCCCCATTTTTTACTGGCGCCACGCAGTTTTTACGGATTTATGGAGTCGGATTCATCGTTTCTATCATCAGCGGTGATGAAGCTGGCCCTGTCTGAACATTCACAAGCCGTTACGGTGCTGGAAAAGCGGGTCAAGGTGCCCTGATATTTTTGGGAACCGTTGTGCGCGATCCAACCATCTAAATTAAAAGCCAGGGGCCCGTCAGCCAGAATCCACTCCCCATTGTACTTACGGGCGATATGGATATGCGTCCCTGTACTGGTGCCACCTTCACAGGATGGATGACCGATCTTATCCCCGGCATCGAGACTCACTCCGACTGGTACTCTACCCTCGGTGGCGACATGCAGGTGAAATAGGTTCCAGCCCGTCCTTTCATCCCCATCACCATCCAGATCGAGGACCACGATTCCGGGTTCCGAGCGCACAACCACCCCCGCCGCCGCAGCTGTAGTCCATTCGTTGGTAGGAACACACCCACCGACAACAGAAGGTGGCGCGAAATCAATTGCAGCAAAAGGTGCCCCGGTCCCCCACCCGGTATGCGGTCCACCAGTTAATGCCCAGGTCTCTCCCGGCTCGAAGGGCAGCAAGAATTCCGGTTGGATCAAGCTCCCGGGGATATGCGGTTGATCATCAGGCCATGGATCCCCAAAAAGGGCTGCATATGTAGCTGCCAAACCATCCGCATTCACTGCTTGATTGTATCGATCAGGTGGATAGAGAATCGAGAAATACACTTGTAAAGCCACTGTTGCCGCGTTTTGCCACGGGTCTGGACGTTCCAGCGTTCCATCTTGATGGATAAAAAACTCCAGATCACCGGATCGCCAGGTGTAGTAATTGTTATTCAGGGTGTTGGCTGCCCAGACGAGCTGCAGGTAGAGACCGCGGTATTTCAGGTCCCTGTATCCCAACACATATTGACCAGCATCCAGCGGCGCTTCTGGCTGGGTTACTCCTCCTACCTGGTATTCGAGGAGAGCCATCAGCAACTGGGGGCTGACGCTGAAGTTCGTGGCAACCAGATCGATGATTTCGGCTGCTGTTCGATTGTCGCCGGCTGCATACTCGATATACTCATTCAACCAACCCGGTTTATCACTCAAGAAATCTTGGCTATCGAAACTCACCTGGTGGGGACCATTAACAAAATGACTATCCGGCAGGATTTGGTGTGAAGTCCCCCACAACGGCACGTAATATATCGGGATTTTCATGGGCATCCCTGGAGGTAAAGTGGTCACATTTTCAGGGATGATGGGGTTTGCTTCATGCAGCTCCGCAATGCTGGTGTTAAAATGCTGCGCCAGTGCGGGCATTGAATCACCACCCTGGACTACATAATCAACCAGCTCACCCGGGGTATATGCCGGACGGGTAGGCAATGGTGTGGCAGATGATTCGCTGATAGGAGTTTGCTCCAGGCTGCCGACTGGCTGATCATCCGCACCAGCAAGCGCCAGCGAACCGGTTTGAGATTGGCAGGCAGTACCCAAACCGCCGAGCAGGATCAAGATGAAAACCCGGCGCAGGTTATGTAATTTTCTCTTATCTGGAATTAGCTCAAGGGACATCATATGAACCCATTAAACCATAACCCGCTTGTTATGCAAGACCAAGATAAGAAGATACTAAAGATGGCCTGCTCGTAAGCTATCAGGATCATGGTCGAGAGAAGATACTTTATTAATCTTCCCACCATAAGTTGCGCGATATCTTTGCCTCGCGAAGCAAATCCGCGCCTGACCGGGTGATAAATGCTGCAGCTGGCGAAAGGGGGTTAGCCAGTACGACTTGGTCCCCTCGGGTCAGGCTGCCATCATAGGGCCGGTAACCCGCATGAGCAATCCAACCACTCATCACAAATGGTAGTGGTCCGTCAGCAGCTATCCATTCTCCATTGAACTTACGGGCGAGATGGACATGCGTTCCATCTGCAGGCCCACCTTCACAGGATGGATGTCCAACCGGCTCCCCACGATAAATGAAAGTACCTTCCACCACCCGTTGATAATCCGCTAAGTGCATGTAAAGAACAGCCCATCCAGTACCCTCAAAGCCATCTCCGTCAAGGTCCAGGACAAGGGCATTATGCTCTGACCGGACTACCAACCCATCTGCAGCAGCCAGCACCCAGGCATCCGAACGATCACATCCAAAATGTTCGCTTGCTGGAGCAAAATCCAGTGCAGCTAATGCACCCTCCGTCTCCCAGGCTTGATGTGGTCCGCTGGTAAAGCTCCACTCTCGATCCAACTGAAAAGGTAAGATCAAATCTGGTTGAGCCAGTCCAGGGGAGAACAGCTCCTGCTCATAAATTTCATCACCCCAAACCTCAGCGAACAAATTTTGGTGCAGATTGATAAATCCAAGTTCCGGATCCATGGCCTGATGCCATCCATCCCAATCGGTTAAACGTGAGAAAAGGTAGGCGATGGATACACTCCCCGCATTTAAATCAGGTGCCAGCGATACTACCGAGCCATCTACCAGGACCAGCTCGTGCAGCAACCCTTGCCTCCAACCATAATAACCCAAAGAAAGCTGGTTCACCGTCCAGCCCAACTGTCTGTAAAGTCCTCTGCGATAAGGATCGTTGATACCCATTAAGTAGTTAGAATCGACTCCATCTGCCAGGATATCGGTCAAACAGCCGCACTGGTACTGCAGTAAAGCCAGCAACAAGCGCGGATGGATCGAATTCTCCACCGCCACTCGTTCAATGATCTCCGCAGCACTGGTTAAACCTGTACTGCGCATGTATTCCTGGTGGCTGCTCAGGAACCCCTGAACTCCGGCTACATAATCCTGGGTATCAAAACCTACCGCGCTGGGGGAATAAACGACCTCAGAATCAGGCAAAAGCCAGGGTAGCGACTGGGTTTCAAACATTGGACGATGAATAACCAACCTTTGCCCAGGATCGATCAGCTGATCCGCCAGCAACCATGGTTGAATTTCGATATCTTCCAGTCGAACCTGAAAACGAGCGGCAATGACTTCCAGAGTGTCCCCGGATTGCGTGAGGTATACCCACGTATCCGGTTGAGTATCAATATTTCCGCATGATTGCTTGGAGGTAAGATTTTCCGGAAGCGCTGAGTTCCAGATTCTCAAAACATCGACAAGTACTGTGCTTTCACCGGACTGGACTCCAAACATGAAGACCAGGGTCAATACGGGAAGGTTGCTCCATCTGAACAGCCCAAATATTCGCATTACGCGATTAAGAATTGCTTTCTGTTTTGGTTGTGGAATCATCAAGCTATGGATCGCTGCTCCTGCGAATAATCTGGGACTCGCGGGGGCTGAGCGGGTTGGCTGGGATGGACTGGTTCCCGCGGGTCAATGTTCCATCATAGGCTTTTTCCCCGGCATGGACGGTCCAGCCGCTCATCATAAAAGGCAGGGGCCCGTCGGCGACGATCCATTCACCATTGTATTTACGAGCCATGTGAAGATGGGTGCCGGTGGAAAATCCACCTTCGCAGGAGGGGTGACCGAGCAAATCCCCTCTTTCCACCCAGGTGCCAGGCTGAATTCGACCCTGATCAGCGATGTGCAGGTATATCAGCACCCAACCTGTCTGCTCGCGGCCATCGCCATCCAGGTCAATCGAGACAACGCCGTTCTCGGAGCGCACCACCAGGCCAGAAGCCGAAGCAACCGTGTATACTTCTGTGTCAAAACAACCCGGCACGAGACTGCCAGGAGCAAAATCCACCGCAGCCCAGGCTCCATCACGCTCCCAAGCGCCATGGGGTCCCCCAGAGTAGCTCCATATTTGATTGATCAGGAAAGGCAATATCAACCGGGGTTGGACCAAATCTGGCGGGTAAAGGGGCTCAACGCTTTGAGCACGTACCCAGGGGCTGCCAAACATGCCTTCATACAGGGCAGGGAATCCAGTGTCGAGATCCAAAGCTGCCACCCACTGCTCACTATCATACAGTTGGGCAAAGTAGTACTGTAATGCTGCCGTGCCCGCGTTTAAATCTGGAGCCAGTCGGGCAGTGATGCCATCCTTGAATTCAATCTCGGTCAACCGCCCCTCACGCCATCCATAATAGCCATATGAGAGCTGGTTAACTGCCCAGGCCAATTGCTTATACAAGCCCTGATCTCTTTGTCTGGTCTGTCCAAGCGGAAATTCCAATGATCCAGATGGTTCCTGGCTGTAAATCCAACCGCTCTGGTATTCGAGCAATGCCAGCAGCAAGCGGGGATTAATTGAATTTTCAGTGGCAATGCGCAGGACGACATCCGGTCCGGTTGTTATCCCGGTCGTGGCCAGATACTGGCTGTATTGGCTCAGATAGCCGCCAGACTGGGTTACAAAATCATTGACATCGAAATCTAAAGCGGATGGGGAGAAAACCACTTCACTATCCGGCATAAAATGCTGGGACGAGGTCGTATTCGCCAGGCGATTGGGGATAATTAACACCTGACCAGGGTTGAACAAGGCTTGCTCGGGAATTTCATCCGGAGAATCGATCTCCTCCGGCTGAACACCAAACCTGACTGACACAACGGGTAATGTATCTCCAGCCTGTGAATAGTATAAAAAAGGTGTCGTGTTAACGAGGGTTTCGGTGGGCGTCGGTGTGGGAGTGGGGATTTGCACAGGTTCAGATGTGTCTTGAACCTCAGGAGTGGCCGGTAAATCAGTCTCTGGGAACTCAATTTCCGGGGTGGATGCCACCCCGCCCCCGATGGAAGCCACAGCAGCAGGTGTGTGAGTCGGGTAACTCTCTCCACCAGGAGCCAAAAAGGTTGGTGCTGAGCCAGTTCGCGGTGATAGCGAGCAGGCTAAACTGACGCCTGCCACAAACAACCCCATCAGTGGAATATACTTGAACCAAGATTTCTGCATCACACTATCTTTTTATCTCGTTGATCGCATCACGTCCATCCCAGGCTTCGACAGTTTGCCCATCTTTGACCAGATAACCATCATACTCATAACCTGTACCAACGGTCGTCCAACCATCCAAATTAAAGGGTAAATCCTGGTCAGCAGGGATCCATTCACCATTATACCGGCGTGCCAGGTGCAGATGGGTACCCGAAGACACACCGCCTTCACATGATGGATGCCCAATCTGCCCACCTGCTGGCACGAATGTGCCCGGACGGACACGATCGCGGGTATCAACATGCATGTACAGTACTGTCCAACCGGTTTGCTCCAAACCATCATTATCCAAATCCTGGATTACAGCGCCATTTTCCGCTCGCAGGATCACCCCATCTGCCGCCGCCACGATCCAGGCCTCGCTCCTGATACAGCCTAAAGCATCCCCTGGCGGGGCAAAATCGAGCGCCGACCAGGCTGATCCACTCCCCCAACCCCCGTGAGGTCCCCCGGTGAATGCCCAGGATTGACCATTCTCAAAAGGTAATTGCATACCAGGTTGGGTCAGAATTTCAGGCAATAAGGGCTCAAAACTTTTTTGGAACGGATATCCGAATAGCTGATTGTAGGTAGCAAAAAGCCCCTCAGGATTGACAGCTCGCTCCCATTCGGCACCATCGTACAGCTGCGCGAAGAAATGCTGCACGCCAGCAGTTCCAGCATTTATGGAGGCATCAATGCTCAAAATCGTTCCCTCAGACAGAATCCAGATCGGCACCCCATTAACCCGCCACAGGTAGTAACCCCTGTTGAGATTATCTGCAGCCCAGGCGAGCTGGTTGTAAAGACCTTTGCGCCATTCGACAGGTACCCCAATCGGGTATTCAAGAGTTTCCTTTTCAGGCTCCACTTTCATCACCCACCCACTCTGGTATTCCAGGACGCTCAGCAATAAACGCGGGTTGACTGAGAATTCTTCAGCGACACGTTGTACAATTTTCACCCCGCTGAACTGGCGCTCATTGACTTCTTCTGTATAACTGGAGAGGTATCCACCTTGCTGGTGAACGAACTCAGCCAGTTGGAAATCTACGCTGGCGGGACTATAAACCAGTTCTGAATCTGGGATGATTTTGAAACCAGGAGCGATCCCTTGTGGCTGCGGAGCTGGGATGGTGAGTTCCTGACCGATTTCCAAATAATCTGGTTGGCTCACATCGTTAGCAGCCAGCAGTGCTTCAACACTGACCGAATAGTTTCTGGCGATGGTATGCAGTGAATCATTCGGCTGGACGAAATACTGTTCAACTTCCTTCCGCAAAGGGGGCAGGGTGCGCGGCTTATTGGGGGTCGGAGTCAGGATGGGGACTTGAGGTGCTTGGGTTGTTTCGTAAGAAACGGCCAGTTTTTGGGATGTGGGTTCCAGACTCCGGTTCAGCTCACTCCCCGGAGGAACCCAAAGCTGGCTATCCATCGTGATCACCAGGATGCCGGTAAAGAGTAGACCAATCAGGACAACTCCTGACAAAATGATCTTACCCGGCGTGATTGTGCTGCGCATCATCCAGGTTATTCTATCCTTAAATAACTTCCTTCAGGGCGTTTTCTCATCTTCTCGTTAACAGGTAACATATCTCTGATTGCCTGCAGGAGAGTATGCAAATATGGTGCCAAAGATCATAATTATCGTGGTCAAAACCAGGATTACCGAACTCGTAGGATTATTTATGTGTCCAATTTACAAATCCTATAGCATTATCCGCCTTATGAGGGTAAAATAGTAGAACATTAATTTGATCTCATACCAATTTAATCTATAATTAAGAAATCAAGTCAGCAGTACAGTGATCAGGTTCACCAACGGCTCCGCAAAATACTATTTTCGGTTAACATTATGCTTAAGCGGAACCCACCCAAAACTATAACAGCACGAGGGGGTTATCTATTATGCTTTTTACGCGCCTTACAAACTGGAATATTTATACTGGGTAGGAGATATTCATCCGATAAGCCATTAATTTCACGCCAATTTTTCACTAATTGATCAATGGAGGTAATTCAATGAAGACCAGCTCACTCTTGACTAATTTATTTATCATCATAGCCCTTATCCTGACTGCCGTTGGCATTTCAGGACAGAACCCGGTGCTTGCACAATCCGGTGATGAAATCGATCTGCTGGCAGCTGATGCCAGCATGCCGCCTCCGACCGATGTTTTCCCCGGGTTGGACAGGGCCCTTTTCCCACCCAATCCAGCCCAAAACAATGATCCCTGGGCCGCAGGCTCAGTGTCTGATGTATCCGGTGCCCCCGGGACATAC
>DATKXE010000393.1:0-4192 GCA_035529195.1 Anaerolineales bacterium | reverse complement strand
ACTGGCAATTCTTGTCCTAGATCCCTCAAGCACCATGACAGCCCGCTCAGTATGGGTTTATGTTTCAACCAACTTCTTGTTCAACTAATTCTGCAAACCTCCATTAGTTAGCAAAAGCAATAAATATCTATTTTGACAAGCACATGAAAGGGAAACAAGAATATGTTTGACGCAAGTTTCTTTATGACATTTATTAATGAGCTGAACCCGGTCTCCTGGGTTTCCATACTAAAACCCTATTTTCTTCTATATTTAGGTCCGGATACCCTCTTGCCGGCGGCTTCGATTTGCGGTGCAGCAATCGGTTTTGTTTTGATTTTTGGACGGTACATTCTCGGTATGGCTAAGAATGTATATCGAAAGCTAACAATGCAAGCAGATCTGTCTGATCCAGGATCCCCCACTGAGACTGAGCCTGATATTGAGAAAATGGAACTGTGATTTCTACTTCTTGATCTCAGTCTGTGACCAACTTAGATAGGATGAACGACACAAATGAGGAAAGTTATCGTTATCGGGCTTGACGGCCTGGAACCAAAAATTGCCGAATCTCTGATGGATTCAGGCGATTTACCAAACTTGGATAGACTGCGCCGGCAAGGCGGCTATACACGACTCAAAACTACCTACCCCCCGCAAACGCCTGTTGCCTGGTCAACATTTTCCACAGGTACAAATCCAGGTGGTCATGGCATATTTGATTTTCTAACCCGTGACCCAAGAACATATTTGCCTGCCTTGGCCCTAAATCGCTATGAACAAAAAAACATGTTTTCACCACCGAAGGCAGTAAATCTTCGCCACGGGGAACCGTTCTGGTCACTGTTATCAAAGGCAGGTATTGGATCAACCATTTTGCGCTGTCCGTGCACCTACCCGCCTGATGAGATCCAGGGCCGCATGTTAGCCGGCGTTGGGGTGCCTGATTTGCGTGGTGGATTGGGAACATCAACTTTCTATACTTCGAAGGGAAATGTCACTGCCCAAGAAAGTGAAAAAGTAATCGTTCTCCAGGCTGATGATAAGGGTACTGTCCACACCCATCTTGTGGGACCGCGTAATCCGAAGACAGGCGAAGATATCGTAGCCAAAATAACCCTTGCCGTAGAATCAGAGAGTACTAGAGTGATGCTTTACTCCGATGGCCAACCCGAATCATTAGCGGTAAACCTTGGCGAATGGAGTGGTTGGCTAAAAGTTAAATTCAAGGTTGGTCTTTTGCAGTCGATGCGGGGAATTGCCCGTTTCTATCTATCCCAAATCGAACCACATCTCGAACTGTATGCCTCACCGATTAATTTCGACCCTTCTGCCCCACTTTTTCCGATTACCCATCCGGTTGACTATGCTAATGAATTAGAGCGAAGGTTAGGCACTTATTACACGCTAGGCATGGCTGAAGACCATGATGGTTTAATCCATGAACGTTTTGATGAAATTGCTTTTGTTGAGCAGTGCAACCAAATCCTTCATGAACGAGAAAAAATGATGCTTCTTGAACTCGATCGATTTAAGGAGGGCTTCTTCTTTTGTCTTTTTGACACACCGGATCGACTTCAGCACATGATGTGGCGTGCTCGTGAGCCGGAGCATCCGGCCAACAAAGACGGTATTCCAGCCGAAATGAAGGACGTCATCGAAAAGCATTACCGTGACTGCGATGCGATTGTCGGAAAAGCTTTGCAGCATGCTGATGAGGATACGCTTTTTGTCGTCCTTAGTGATCATGGAATGAACAGCTTCCAACGAGGTTTAAATCTAAATACCTGGCTTTATGAACAAGGTTGGCTTGCCCTGGATGAGGGATTTACTCCTGGTAATGAGACTGGCGATTTCTTCCACCACGTGGATTGGAGCCAAACCAAGGCTTATGCCTTAGGTCTTGGTGGAATTTTTATCAATCTTCGTGGACGTGAAGCGAAAGGAATTGTTGATGTAAATGAGGCTGAAACGGTCAAAGCAGCAATCGCCAAGGGGCTGACTGGCCTTCTTGATCCCGATCGCGGGAAAACAGTCATTACCCGGGTGCTGTCCAGGGAGCAGATATATTCCGGCCCCTATGTGGATCAAGCCCCCGATTTACTGGTTAATTTTGCAGAGGGTTATCGTGTGTCCTGGGGTACTCCATTAGGTGGAACGCCGGCCGGACTGTTTGAAGACAATATTAGAAAGTGGGGCGGAGATCATATGCTTGACCCGGACCTGGTGCCTGGTGTGCTATTCATGAGCCAAGCATTCAGGGAGGATGGCGTGAGTTTAGTGGATCTAGCCCCAACAATAATGGAAACCCTGGGTTTAGCAAAGGGCCCAGCAATGGAAGGAAGTTCCTTGATATCATGAAAATATTAATTATTGGTCTCGACTGCGCAGCGCCCGAATTGTTGCTGGGCGAAGAAAGTTTAACCAACTTTCGGCGGCTTATGGAATATGGCTGCTATGGCAAGCTAGAAAGTATAGTGCCGCCCATCACTGTTCCTGCCTGGATGTGTATGTCCACCAGCCAGGATCCCGGCTCCTTGGGAGTCTATGGTTTTCGGAACCGGGCTGATCATTCTTATAGTGGCCTGGAAATCGTTAATTCTAAGTCGATTCAGGGACTGGCAATGTGGGATCAGGTTGCTCGTGAAGGTAATCGTTCGATTGTCATCGGCGTGCCGCCTTCCTATCCGCCTCGAAAAGTCAATGGCATCAGCGTCAGCTGTTTTATGACACCCGATCCGGGTCAAAACACCTTCACCCACCCACCAAGTGTTCAGGACAAGATAAGCAAGGTTGTTGGTACTTATTCGGTCGATGTAAAAGGTTTCAGAACGGACAATAAGGAGTGGCTTAGGGACGAAATTTACACAATGAGCAGGAAACATTTTGCTGTCGTTCGTCATTTTTTACAACAGGAGGAGTGGGAGTACTTCCAATTTGTTGAGATTGGGCTTGATCGTATTCACCATGGTTTCTGGCAGTATCATGATCCGCAACACGTCCTCTACGAAGCTGGTAATCCTTACGAGTCTGTTATCCGGGACTACTATCAATATCTAGATGAAGAGCTGGGCCAGATCCTGGAGTTGTTGGATGATGATACGGCCGTCTTAGTCGTATCCGATCACGGAGCCCAGCGACTGGATGGTGGTTTTTGTGTAAATGAGTGGCTGGTCAAGGAAGGACTGCTCGTACTAAACAACTACCCCAGCAAGATCGCCTCCTTCAGTGACCTGGACGTGAACTGGGAGAAAACTCGCGCCTGGAGCGAGGGAGGATACTACGCTCGAATTTTCTTCAATGTAAGGGGACGCGAGCCACAGGGAGTTGTGGATCCGGACCAATATGAGGTCTTTCGTGAGGATATCAAGGCCAGATTCGAGGACTTGAAACTAGAGAATGATAAGCCAATGGGTAATTTGGTGTTCAAGCCAGAGGATATATACCAGCAGGTAAACAACGTAGCCCCAGACTTGATCGTCCATTTTGGCGGCCTTTATTGGCGTTCCATTGGCGGCGTAGGCTACCCGGAGCTTTTCATCCAGGAAAATGACACTGGCCCGGATGGCTGCAATCATTCCCAATTCGGCGCATTCATCCTTGCCGCACCAAATCTTCACCTGCATGGTGAAGTGGAAGGAGCGCATCTGCTAGACATAGCCCCAACCTTGCTTGAGCTAGCTGACTACGATGTTCCAAACACCATGCAAGGCAGTTCGCTGCTTGATGGTTCACCAATGGCTGGAGAACCGATGAGCAGCCTATCAGCTGACGAAGAAGCGCTAATACGCGAACGACTAAGTGGACTGGGGTATATCTAGGAAAGGCAATACCAGACCAAATCACGAAACATCGAGGATCAAAAGCTCCTTTCCACTGGAGAGCTTGGTTCTGATTCGAACACCAGTAAATGAACCTATTTCAACGGGACCATAGAATGCAAAATGATGCGGCTAAAAACAACATGAGTCGAGAAATCCTGCTGGCTGGGATATGGTTCGGCCTGCTAACAGGACTAATCGAAGGTGTGGCTCTCTTCGCTCTTAAGAGATTTGAGATACTCCGTGGACCCGTCACTTTTTTGGGCATGTCGGTTGAAACCTTATGGGTTTCGCCACTATTCGACTTGCTGTTATTTTTTGGTCTGGGCTTGCTCTTTAGTTTGTTAGCAGTTCTACTAAAACGATTGCCCATTAAGCGCCTGTCAATTTTG
>DATKXE010000392.1:0-2510 GCA_035529195.1 Anaerolineales bacterium | reverse complement strand
GATATATACTAGCAGGTTACAAGCCTCCCCTCGTCCTTCAAACCATGGGTGTGGTGAACCATCCAGCTGCACGAGTTCTCCAAGACAGGCTCTGCGCTCTCTCATCTGGTGCACAATCAGTCTCTTGGTTTTCTTTGGCTTCCAGAGTCCTTCTTTGATCATCAATTTTCGGACTGTCTCTACCGACAGTTTCACACTATGCTTCTCAGTCAACTTCTCATGGGCTAATGTCGGCCCGAAGTCGTGGTACTGACTGTAGATCAAATCTATGACCTGCTGCTTGACCTCTCCCTTCAACTGATTATTGCTCGGTTTGCCTCTCCGTTTGGATACCAATCCCGCAACTCCTGACTGGCGATAGGACCTCAATATCCGCCTGACATGCCTTTCGCTTATCTTCAGCTTCTTTGCGGCTTCTCTCTGGTTCAATCTTTTCTCTTCTATCTGCTGCATCGCTTTCTGTCGGGTAAGTTCTTTATCGCTCATCGTTACTAGTCCGCTCACTTTGTCCTTCCCTTTCGATGGCTAGTTTTTGTTTTTGTTGCACCACCGAATAGGACATTTTAACTTTGCACATTTAGGACTCTACTACTTTGGACTTGCAGATAATCACACGTTATTGACAAGTGACCAATAATTTGGTATATTACTAACACGCGTTAGTAACGCGTGTTAGTTGCCCATGAATTCCAATGGAGTTACAAGCAGGGATGTTGCCGAACATGCCGGTGTTTCCCGAACCACCGTTTCCTTAGTGCTTAACAATGTCCAGGGGGTCCAAATCAGTACTGAAACCCGCCAACGGGTGTTTGATGCCGCCCAGGAACTGAGTTATGTCCCCAATGCCGCAGCTCAAGCATTAGCCAGCCGCCGAACCCGAATTATTGGTTTGATCCTAACCCGCTCCCCACACCATATCTCATCAGATGCATTTCTCAATCAAATCCTTGATGGGTTGATCACGGCTGCCCACGAGCATTCTATCCGCTTGTTGATTGATATCGTCGAAGTCCGGCATCAGCAGAAAGCTTACCTGGATCTGGTGCGTGCCAAGCGCATTGACGGTCTGATCCTCTCAGGTCCGCGCTTTGATGACGATGCCTTATTATCTTTGCAGAAAGATCGCTTTCCAACCGTTTTAATGGGGCAGCTGCCTGAAACAGATTTTTTTAGCGTTGATATCGATAATTTCTCTGCTGCCCAGCAGGCTGTCAATCATTTAATCAGTTTAGGTCACAAACGGATCGCCTGTGTAACCAATGCGCCCCTTTCCTACACTGCGGCTGCTGAACGGCTGCATGGTTATCGTGAGACTCTAAAATCTCACGCTATTCCATATGATCAGGAATTAGTACGCTACGGGGATTTCGATCCCGAAAGTGGCTACCAGCAGATGAAAGATTTATTAGACACTGGAGTTCACCCATCAGCAGTTTTTGCAGCCAGCGATGTTGTCGCCATTGGGGCAAAAGCTGCCATCGTGGAAAAGGGATTGAAGATCCCCCAGGACATCGCAATGGTTGGGTTTGATGATATCCCCTTAGTACGTTATTTAGATCCTCCTCTTACCACGATTCGACTGCCAGCCAGCGAGCTGGCCACGCGAGC
This sequence comes from Anaerolineales bacterium, assembly GCA_035529195.1. Lineage (GTDB taxonomy): Bacteria > Chloroflexota > Anaerolineae > Anaerolineales > UBA4823 > PFL25. Next base: position 902 of record DATKXE010000392.1, on the reverse strand, counting down.
CAGCAAGATGCTGATCCAGATTATCCAGGGGGAGCCCCCTGCTGAAAAACAAGTCCTCTTAGAATCTCAGCTGATCGTGCGCCGATCTTGTGGCGCTAACCAACCCATATGATGTCTTAGACAGAGATGATTAACAGTGGCTTGAAACATGGAACTTACCTCAGGAATTTGTAAAGAGGGATGATTTCTAATAAGATTTCACTTGTGGTTTCAGGAAAATTAATACTATAATCATAGAAGGAGGTGATGAATCCATCAGATATCGACAAAACACATAAATTTCATACACAATTTTAATCTTTCCAACGATTCAATTAAGGAGAAGAACTAATGTCTAAGAAAAGAACGTTATGGACCTTGCTGGGTATCATGATGATAGCCACCTTGATTATCAGCGCCTGTGCCAGTGCCACAGAAGCACCCACCGAGGCTCCCCCTGAAGAACCAGAAGGGATGGAGTTTGAAGGTGAGACCGTGACCATATTTACCGCAGCCGGTGAAGCTCAAGCTGCAGCCTTCCAGGCTGAATTTGTTGACTTCATGGCGGAAACTGGCATCGAGGTCGTGGTGGAAGGATCCCCAGATTTTGAGGTCCTGTCTGTCACCCGCGCCGAAGCCGGTGATCCACCAGAAATCTACAACTTCCCACAGCCCGGTCTGATGGCCAGTATGACTCGCGAGGGCTACTTGACTGACCTGAACGAAGCCCTGGATGCCAATTTCCTTAAATTGGCTTACAACGAAGCCTGGCTTAGTTCCGGGATGGTGGATGGCACCCTGGTCGGCATCTGGCATAACGCGGATGTCAAAAGCCTGGTGTGGTATCCAAAAGCAGAGTTCGAAGCTGCTGGCTACGCGATTCCCGAGACCTGGGATGATCTGCTTGCCCTTTCAGATCAGAT
>DATKXE010000391.1:0-4388 GCA_035529195.1 Anaerolineales bacterium | reverse complement strand
ACGGGTATCCCGTTTTCCCGGGCTTCACGCACGGCACGTTGAGCCGATCTGGCGGTGCAGCCGTAGGCCACCACAACTATTTCGGCATCCTCCAGCCAGTACCCTTCTGTGCGGATAATTTGATCAGCGTTATGTTGGATTTTATTCACCAGGCGCGTGACCAGAGCATGGTATGTCTCGGCTGACATATCAGGGTAGCCATGTGCATCATGCGTTAATCCTGTGAAATGCACCTTGTAGCCCTCCCCGGCATGCATCATAGGAGGCACCAGGTCTGGGTCAATTACCTTAAAAGGATCATAACGTCCGTTGCTTGATTCTTCAGGTTTTTTCCTGCTCCAGATTTCAATTTGCTCACGGGTAGGGATCACCAGGCGCTCGATCATGTGCCCCACGACCTCATCACAGAGCATCAGTACTGGTGTGCGGTAGCGGTCTGCAATATTGAATGCCAAGATAGTCAGGTCGAACATCTCTTGAACAGACCAGGGGCTATAAGCCACGATCTCGTAATCACCATGAGAACCCCAGCGGGCCTGCATCACATCCGATTGCCCCGGCATGGTTGGTAAGCCAGTAGATGGGGAACCTCGCTGTACATCCACCACCACACAAGGGATCTCGAGCATGACTGCCAGGCCAATATTCTCCATCATCAAGCTTAATCCCGGGCCAGAGGTGGCGGTCATCGCTCGTGCCCCTGCAGCCGAAGCACCTAATATGGCAGCCATGCTGGCGAGTTCGTCTTCCATCTGCATAAAGACCGCACCAATTTCAGGCATGCGTTTAGCCAGATGCTCAGCAATTTCTGTGGAAGGTGTGATCGGATAACCGCCAAAGAAGGAACACCCAGCCGCCAGAGCACCTTCCGCACAGGCTTCATCGCCATTCATATAATGCTTGCCCGTGAGAACCCTGCGGTCATCCATTTTGGTCACCTTCTAATGGAAGGGTGAAGATCGCAAATTCAGGGCAAACCAGGGTGCAAAATCCACAGTTCACGCACTGCTCTACCTCCCCATTGGACACCATCGGGATGCGGTAACCTTTGGCGTTGCGCTCATCCGAGATAGACAATACATCGCGAGGACAGAAATGAACACACAACTCGCAACCTTTGCAGCGTTCAGGGATCAAGTAAACCTGACCGCGCGGAACCATAATTTGTGAGATATCGAGAGGAGTGCGAGCGTAAACTCTCACTGGTTGGCCCTATCCACCGCTATTACATCCCCCTGGCTCGACCGCTGCGAGCGGGTTTCTAGGACTTGAATTGGTGACTCATCTTGCGCCGGATTCATTGAAGGCCAAATTTTAGTGAATGAGCCATATAATAACCTTCCTTGTATAGCATGAAGGTTGCACACTTTGTGCCGTTAATCACATTATACAGTAAAATAAATCGAATAAATATTAGTTAAGTGATGTCTCTTGTTTACTCAACGACTTTATCTCATCCCAACACGTGAAACTGGTTGAGTATTGTTTCCTCTTCTAAGATCATAGAAATAAATCGCGAATAAGGTATTCAGGAGCTTATACCAATGTCTCCAGCAGAACCCGATCAGGATTTAGAACCAGATGCCATTGATCCCACATTGAGCACTCTTTACAAAGTTGGCGGAGCGGCACCCTTAATTGCCATTGCTTTTTACCTGATCCAGATCATCGCCATGATCTCGGGAGGAGCGTTCCCTGTCACAACTGAAGACTGGGTCTCATTGTTCCAGCGCAATAAGATCCTCGGACTTCTTTATCTGAATGCTCTCGATATTTTTTCCATTGCGCTGCTGGGCACGATGTTCATCGCCCTTTACTTCATCCTCAAACGAAACAATCCTTCATCCATGATCATCGCGACCTACTTCGCCATGCTGGGAGTAGCTGTCTTTATTGTTCCACGCGTTGCCATGCTGTCAATCATGCCGCTCAGCGACCAATACGCGCATGCTTCGACGGAGGCCCAAAGAGCGGCATTCTCAACCGCGATGGAAACCCTTGGTTCCCTGGGTACGGCCACCAATCAAACCTTGGGCTTCTTTTTCATGGCGGTTGCCACCCTGATCGTCTCAGTCGTTATGCTTCGCAGCCAGGCGTTCAGCAGGTCAACCGCTTATGTAGGCATCCTGGCCAGTAGTCTTACATTTGCTAACGATATTTGCTTAATCGTCTCAACATCTATTGCTGCGATACTCATGCCAATCAGTGCAATATTCTGGATTATCTGGTGGTTATTGGTCGCGCGAAAACTGCTCCAGCTCGGGTGGAAAGTAAATACTGCAATTCCCTCACAACCCGCAACTGAATTATGACGGCTATAATACATTTATCCAACCGGATCATCTTTTGTGAGCAGGTTTGAATGGGAATGAAGTGACCTCTGTATTACTGGAAACAAAATTACGCCCTCCGCTGGTACCTCCTAAACGAGTACTCCGAGAGCTTCTCACTCAGAGATTAAACGAGGGATTGGATTCCGGTCGTCAGATTACGCTCATATCCGCTCCGGCAGGCTTCGGCAAAACAGTTTGCGCCAGTGAATGGGTGAATGGGTTGGATTATCCTTTCACCTGGTTATCCCTGGACCCAGCAGATGATGATCCTGGTCGATTCTTCACCTATTTCGTAGCTGCTCTGCAAAAGGTGAAAAGCAATATCGGCCTGGAGATTGAAGGCGTACTGCGCGCCGGGCAGCTCCCCCCAAGTGAGATCCTTTACACGACCTTGATCAACGATATCCTGGAGATGGATGCGGATTTCCTGCTGGTCCTGGACGATTTTCAGGTGATCCAAGATAGCTTCATTCTACAGATCTTTGAGCAGCTGGTAGAAAACCTTCCCCAACCACTTCACCTGGTGCTGCTCACTCGCGAGGACCCCTCCTTACCCTTAGCACGTTTGCGAGCCAACAACCAATTAACGGAAATTCGAGCAGTAGATCTGCGCTTTTCTGATACTGATGCCAATTACTTCCTGAATAAAGTGATGGATCTTTCTCTCTCTGAGGAAGATATCGCCTCTTTGGAAGAACGCACGGAAGGCTGGATTGTCGGTTTGCACCTGGCTGGTCTATCCATTCGTGATCGATCGGATCCATCGGATTTCATCGCTTCCCTCAGCGGAAGCCACCGCTTCATATTAAGTTACCTGACCGAGGAAGTCCTCAATCAGCAACCGGAGAATATCCAGCAGTTCTTGCTGCAGACCTCCATCCTTGACAGGTTGAGCGGTGGTTTGTGCAACGCTGTCACCGGGCATTCAAATAGTCATAGTCTGCTGGAACGTTTGTATCACGCGAACCTTTTCATTATCCCCTTGGATGACGAGGGGCATTGGTATCGCTATCACCAATTATTTGCAGACCTGCTGCACGACCTGCAAGAAACTCGCCTTAAAAGTGACATAACCAATCTCCACATACGCGCCAGCGCATGGTTCGCTCAAAGAGGAATGGTGAGCGAGGCCATCCAGCACGCGCTATTGGCTCAGGACTACACCACCGCCGTGCAGCTGATCGAAAGCCATGCGATGGATATGCTTATGCAGTGGCACTTAAAGACTGTCGAGGGTTGGATGAATTCGATCCCTCCGGAATGGTGTGCTCAGAGTCCCAGGGCCAACCTGGCTTTTGCCTGGATGCACTTGATGCGCGGCAACTACCCACAGGCTGCCCCATACCTGCAGCATCTGCAAATATTGTTCTCTGATCCCCAGTTTGTTGAAGAGGATCCTGCACTCGAAGCCAAATGGCTCGCCCTACAATCTATGCTGCTCAACGGGCAGGGCAAACCGGAGGAGAGCCTGCAGCGAGCGAAACGGGCGTTGGAAATAATTCCCCAGGACAACGGACAGGTACTCAGCATGATCTATCTAGGATTTGCAAGCGCTTACCAGCAATTAGATGATTACGACCAGTCGGTTGGGGCATTTCAGATGATCATCCAGCTCGGTCAGACTGCGGGACATTCTGTCACTGAGCTGCTGGGAATTTCTGGCCTGGCTTTGCTGGCTATCCAGCACGGAGAATATCATTTTGCTTTTGAGCTCGCATCTCAGGGCATTGAACGCATAGAGCGCTCGGGTTCACTGCCTCCCATCAGCACCGCGGTTTACGGAGAGCTGGCTGTAATTCATTACCAATGGCACCAGCTCGATCAGGCTCACCACAATTTTCGCCGCGCGATCCAGGTGGGCATCTTGAGCGGTTACAGTGATGCCGAACTTTTTTACGGTGTGATTATTTCACGCCTGTTCCAAATAAAAGGAGATCTCGAGTCCGCTGCGCAAGAGATCCAAAAAGTAGTTGACTTGATGCAGGTCGAAGCGCCTGCCGCAGTTCGGGAAGAAGTACTTTCCCAGCAAGTTCGCATATATCTAGCCATGGGCAA
>DATKXE010000390.1:0-3535 GCA_035529195.1 Anaerolineales bacterium | reverse complement strand
AACTTACCTCGCCATATTCTTCAAAAGCGGCTTGCAAGCCAGATTCTGTCGTCTGCCAGTTGAGATTTCCGCAATAAATGTTCATTGATTACGCTCCAAATCTATAATCCGAAAGGAATTCCCTCAGTGATTATGTCGAGGTTGATGGACATGTCCGTGAGATAACTCCTCACCAGTTGCTTCCCGCAAACCGGCAATTTTGATCAGGAAATGCAAAGTTTCACCGGCGAGAGGATGATTGAAATCAAGGCTAACAGTATCAGTTTGAATTTCCACAATGTGAGCTTCGATGGATTCTCCGCTTTCACTGTCGCGCATCCTCACGGGTTCGCCAACCTCCAATTTTAGAGAAGCTGGGAACGTGTCATGGGGATATTCTGCAACACTTTCAGGATCACGTTCCCCATAGCCAAGTTTCGGTGGCACAGTAACTTTTTTCTCATCCCCAACTGATAAACCTTCGAGTTTGCTCTCTAATCCTGGTATTATATTTTTGTGGCCATGCAAATATTCAAGGGGAGTTCCCTCCTCCGAGCGATCTATTTCACGGTCGTTATCGAGGGTTAGCACATAATCCAGGCTGACAACAACATTCTCGGTAACAATTAGATTGCTTTCCGTCATAATTTATGAGCTCCAAGTACGGGAAATCAGATTTCCCAGATTTTTCTGGCTGAATTATTATTCGGTCACAGGGGAATGAAAAAGACAAGCCAGATTACATAAGCCTGACCGGTCAGTATACGCTTCCGAAACAGAACTTATATTTTTATTTGATTATACACTTTTTTCGAGAGCAAACTAGATGATATTTGGAGAAACTTACTCCAATACAATAGAAGGACAGGATGTGAAGCAATTTGGTGGAAACGAATATGATACCGCCCTCTGCGGGTGATAGTTAAATAAAAATTGTCCAATCACCCTTATCTGAAGTGGGTAATTACATTTGGAAATAATATCTCTTGTAGAATTTCTGCAATAAATTGGGGAGGCGCTGCTGAAAGAAGATCTTAGAAAGTGATCGGAAGTTGCAGAACCAGTGTTAAATTAATTCTGTGCGCGGATTATGGGAAAGCGCACGACTAATAAAAAAGCAGCCGTGAGCAAGATCAACGCATTAATCTGAACAGTAAGAGGTGCACCAATTTGCTCTGCAAGAGCACCATTAATCAAAGAGCCTATTGGCATAAATCCAAAAAATGTGAAGGTGAAAATACCCATTACCCTGCCGCGTAGTTCATCTGTCACGCTGGTTTGCACAAGGGTGTTGCTCAAGTTAACGACTACCATGAAACCCCAACCTGCACCCAACAAAGTCAGGAACGAAGTAGGGAGAATGCGGGTGAAGGAAAATAAAATCAAGAAGATTGGCATCACGAAAGTACCAATGGTGAACAATTTTCCTTTGGAGTAGGATTGACCAACGGCTGCGATCAACAGTGCACCTGATAATGCGCCTAACCCTCGAGCGGTATGTAAGAATCCATTGGTGGTAGCATCACCGCCCAGCACATCCACCGCCCATACCGGGAGCAAGGTGACAAATCCAAGTCCAGCAAGGCTGAGTATTCCTAAGTTGATGATCAATATGCGGATGGTAGGTTTGCGAGCAGCAAATCTTAATCCTTCTTTGACCTCTGACAAAATTGATATTGCCCGGTCGACGGGCTGGAAGGGAGCCAGCTTCATCAAAAGCAGAGCAATAATCACGGCGATGAAAGTAAATCCATTGATTGTGAAACACCAGGCTGGGCCAAAGGCAGCATAGGTGATACCAGCAACCGCAGGACCGAATACGGTGGCGGTATTGATCATGGATGAATTTAGGGCGATGGCATTGGTTAAATCTTTCCGGTTGACTAGGTCTGTGACGAAAGCTTGACGAGCTGGTGCGTCAAAAGCATTTGCGCATCCGAGAAAAAATGCCAGCACGATAATTTGCCAAGGCTGCACTAATTCTGTGAAGGTTAAGGCAGCCAGGATAAATGCCAGGAGCATCATGGCGACCTGGGCGATCAGGAGGATCGTGCGTCGCGGAAACCGGTCAGCTATGGCGCCTCCATAAATCATAAACAACCAAGATGGTACACCATAAGCAAAGCCAACATAACCCAGGTAAATTGGGGACCTGGTTAAATCAAAAATTAAGTAGCCTTGAGCTGAGCGCTGCATCCAGGTACCGAACAGCGATACTGTTTGACCTCCAAACCACAATCGATAGTTGTAATACTGCAGCGCCGAGAAAGTCTGCCTAATCAAAGATGAAACTCTCGATGACCTGCGAAGACTATTAGGGAGTGGCTCGGGAGCGGTTTTGGTTTCGGAGGGATTCAAGATTTATTGTAGGTGCTGGGTTTGTGAAATCCGAAACATTATAACCCCAAACCGCGTATGGATGTACAGATATTATGAAAATGATAAATGAATGGGTTAACCTAGTAAAAAATATCGTCAAACAAAGTTATAAGCGAAGGTCATGTCGTGCAGTTTATTCTTCGGAGGCAGCTGGCTCGTGGAATTTGACCGTACGGATTACAGCTTCGAATGCTTGCCTGCCTTCTGGCTCCCATCCCTCCCCGGTAGATACATCTGGAGAAATTGCCAAAGCATAGAATATTTGATCTTCGGCCGGTGCCACAATCAAGATGCGACCAGTGACAGCGATCTCCCCATACAAACCTGTGATCTCAGCTGCCAGACCTGGTAATCCACCAACCAGGTATTGATACGATTCATCAGTTTTGAATTCAACCAAAGTGAGTGCGATGAGTTCAATGAATTGCTCAAAATCAGCCTGAAGTTCTTTCTCGCGCTCAACCTTGCCTCCCAGGAGCGAAAATACTGTATCTCCATCGTCACTGGTCAGGGTTACCTGGTTGCTTTGATATGCTGTTTGATACCCAATTGGTGCTTTGAAGGAAAAACCACCTTCATAAATCCTCTCTTCTCTTCCTAATCTTAGGGGTATCTTGGCAGTCGCAATTGGACCAGAGATAGATATTGGTTCAGGGGTTGGTTCAATAGTAGGAGTGCTGGTTGAAGTTGGAGTAATTGTCGGAGTTGGTGTCTCCGTAGGGACAATGGTTAAATCTGGTGTGGGCGTGGTAGTTGGAAACATCTGCACAGCTCCCACACAGGAGGAGAGCAGGAATGCAGCCAAAATTATGATCGTACCTGGAAAGCGGAAATTATTAATGATAAATCCCTTTAATGACACCCTACGGGCAAGTATGAGAATTTCATTAAGCATAACGGAAAATTGAGTGCTTGGCAAGTTATTCGTTGGTCGGTTGATGAGTTCTTAGTTATTTTTGATTTAACAAACAATGATTCTTAATTTTGAACACCTATAAAGAGTTATATGTAATTGAGAGCAGGCTCCCCAATCAAGGAAAATTGTAAATTGAATGGAATGATTTCTTTAGAGGAATGTGGAAGGATAAATGGCAATGAAACTGGCATCCGTTAAGGATGGCATGTTTCAAAGAGCACTAAGTTTCCCAATTTCCTGAACGTCAACCGGTATGCCATC
>DATKXE010000389.1:0-3082 GCA_035529195.1 Anaerolineales bacterium | reverse complement strand
GGAGGAACAAAACAGGTATCCGAGACGGGAACAAACCTGGGCTGAGCGATCACGGGAGATATTGATGTACCATATTTTTGCGGTCTCAGATGCAACCGGTACAACCTCTGAAAGGGTTCTAAGAGCTGCATTGTCTCAATTTGACGCCTCGCAGATCACCGTGGCGCGCTACGGCGGCGTGCGTTCACTCGAGCAGGTACGTGATATCGTCCATGATGCAGAATTAAAGAATGGTTTTATCGTACACACCTTTGTTAGTGAAGAGCTACGCCGGGTAGTGTTAAATGAGGGGCGTGAACACAATGTAACCACGATCGATTTGATGGGACCGCTGCTGGCTCGTTTAGCAGAACTGCTCTCCACACCGCCTCGTTCCGAACCAGGTCTTTTCGATCCATTTGATCCCAGCTATCTGCAGCGTATTGATGCCATCGATTTCACTGTCCGTCATGATGACGGACAGAATGCTTACAATCTCGATCAAGCCGAGATCGTCCTGGTTGGAGTCTCGCGAACTTCGAAAACCCCACTGAGCTTTTACCTGGGTTACCGGGGATGGAAGGTTGCAAATATTCCTATCGTCCTCGAGATAGAACCACCCAAAGAGCTCTTTGAACTCCCCAAAGGTCGGGTGGTTGGATTGACGATCAATCCAGACCGCTTATCAGGCCTGCGTCGAGTACGTGCCGAACGGATGGGAACCTTCAGCAAGGGGTATGCCGACCTCGACCATATCCACCAGGAAATGGATTATGCTTTCCGGTTGTTTGAGAAGCGCCGGGATTGGCCGCTGGTTGATGTGACGACGAAGTCAATCGAGGAAGCTGCCGCCGAAATCGTGGTGTTGCTGGATAGAACACAGTTTTCAGGCTGAATAGTAAATTATTAATAGAATGGTTGCCTGATGGGAAATACTTGCCAGGCAAAATTTCTGGTTGAATTACGACCAAACAAATCATTAGATTGGTAAATGTCCAATGACCAAAGCAACACTAGATCCAAACAAGCAAACCCAGGCGAAAGAGTATGCTCGCATCCGGCGCCGGTTGATGGTCCTCGACCTGGCATTGGCAGGTGTTTATGCCATTCTCTGGTTGGCTACAGGCTGGTCAATTAAACTGCGGGATTACCTGCAGGAGTTGACCAATAATGAGTGGTTGGTTGTGGCCGGCTTTATGTTGATTTTTGGCGGCATCTATTTCGTGATCGATCTGCCCTTGGGATATTTCTCAGGATTCATCCTGCCGCACCGCTATGAACTCTCCAACCAAACGCTGAGCGGATGGGTGCTTGACCAGGTAAAGGGTGTGCTGGTGGGTGGCATATTAGGTTTGGTGGTGATTGAGATCGTTTATTTTGGACTCAGAATTTCACCCGACCTGTGGTGGTTATGGGTAGGTTTGATCTTGCTGGTGTTTAATGTCATCCTGGCGAACCTGGCGCCAGTACTGCTGATGCCATTGTTTTTTAAATTTGTACCATTAGAAGACGAACACACCGATCTCGTGGATAGATTGATGAATTTAGCCGATCGCGCCGGGACGCGAGTGCGTGGCATTTACATGTTTGATATGAGCCGGCGGACAAAAGCCGCCAACGCAGCTGTCACTGGATTGGGCAACACGCGCCGTATTCTTCTTGGGGATACCCTAATCAATGAATTTACGGACGATGAGATTGAGACCGTCTTGGCACACGAACTGGGGCACCAGGTTCATCGTGATATCCCCATTGGAATCCTGGTGGAAAGCGTGATCACTTTAGGCGGTCTATACCTCGCAGCCCTGGTTTTACAGTGGAGTGTGGAGGCGCTGAGTTTTATCAGCATTTCGGACGTTGCGGCCATGCCGCTTTTTGGACTGGTAATGGGGCTTTACGGCTTGATCATCATGCCCATTGGCAACGCGTATTCCCGCCAGCGGGAAACCCGGGCGGATGAATACGCCCTGAGGATGACGGGCAAAGGAGCTGCCTATGCCTCTGCGCTGACTCGCTTGGCAAACCAGAACCTGGCAGAAGCAGACCCAGAACCCTGGGAAGAAATGCTGCTTTATTCACATCCCGCCTTGAACAAGCGCATCGCGATGGCAGAAAATTATCAACCCTGAGATGAGATATAGATAGGCATGAAATCCCCCACTCCATGCGTTGTGGAGTGGGGGATTTATTTTCAGAGTTATGTTCCTCAAAAAAACCGGTCAAGGATACCCTTCGGGAAAGATTAACCCAGAGAGCCAACTACCTGCTCGACCTGCTCCAATATTTCTCCTGATTTCACCAATGCTTTCATACTATTGTGATCGGGATACAGGGGGCGATCTTCATCGAGGTGGGTTACATATTTGCGGATTACCTGGTGAGCGATCTGCACTCCTTGTCCGGGAGTAAAATCCCGAAAATCCAGGGCTTGAGCGGCTGCCATGAATTCGATGCCCAGCACTCCGTAGCTGTTATCTAAAATCTGGTGGTTTTTAATGGCGGTATTCATGCCCATGGAGACAAAATCCTCCTGGTCTGCAGCTGCAGGGATGGATTGGATGCTGGCTGGTGCTGAGAGCATACGCTGTTCGACGATTAAAGTATCGGCGGTGTACTGGCTGAGCATCATCCCGGAAAACATCCCGGCACCCTTGGTCAGGAAGGCGGGTAAACCGGCGCTCAATGCCGGATTGGTCAGCCGGTTCAGCCTTCTCTCAGACAAAACTGATACCATGGTTATCGCAGCCCCAACCATGTCCATGGGAAGCGAAACAGGAGAACCCTGGAAATTTGCACCGGTTAACGTCAATTTGTATTCCGGGAAGAAAATCGGATTGTCTCCGACACCGTTTAATTCAATTTCCACCTGGCCGTGAGCAAATGCAAGCGCGTCATGGGCTGCTCCAATCACCTGCGGCGAAGAACGCATTGAGTAAGCATCCTGGACCTTGGTCTTGATCACACCGGTCACCAAATCGCTGCCCTGCATGCACTGCAGGATGGCTTTAGCCGTGCGCACCGCTCCTGGAAAGCCGCGCACTTCATGCAGCCTTACATCGTATGGCTTCAGATTGGCAAGCAGCGCTTCCAGGCTCATGGCACA
>DATKXE010000388.1:0-22396 GCA_035529195.1 Anaerolineales bacterium | reverse complement strand
TTGAATACCCAAAACTTCACCTTGATCCCTCTCCTCAATCGGGATCTGCTTCCCTTCTTGTAAAGAAAGATCAACCGTTGAGGTAGGCACTACAGCAAAGAAGGGGACCTGGTTATCTCTGGCTGCCAAAGCCAGCATATATGTCCCGATTTTATTCGCCACATCCCCGTTAGAAGCGACCCGGTCCGCACCAACCAACACCCGATTAATGCTCCCGCTGCTCAAAAAGAATCCAGCTGCATTGTCAGTGATGATCTCATACGAGATTTGGTACTGCTCGAGCTCCCATGCTGTGAGGCGTGCTCCCTGCAACCGCGGACGAGTTTCATCGACCAGCACATGTGGATTTTTTCCTTGCTCATGCGCCATTCTGATCACTCCCAGCGCCGTTCCCCAATCAACAGTCGCCAAGGCACCCGTATTGCAGTGGTGGATCACGGTTTCGTTCTCCTTCATCAGGTTCGCCCCATGGGTCGCCATTTTTTTATTGATCTGCACATCTTGGTCAGCCATTTGTTGAGCATATACTAGCATTGCAATCCGCAGGTCGCCGGTATTGCCAATCTCAGGATCCTCGACAACCTGCAGCATGCGAGCGACTGCCCAGGTCAGGTTGACAGCGGTTGGACGGGCTGCCTGCAGAACTTCTGCCGCTTTGATCATCTCATCCCGGAACTCTGCGATATCGCTTGTCGTTGAGTTCTGAGCTGCCAGAGCCATCCCAAACGCTGCTGAAGCCCCTATCGCCGGGGCACCTCGCACCACCATCTGTTGAATGGCTTCCGCCACCTGGACATAGCTCTCAAAGCTTACCTCCCGGTATTCACCAGGCAGCAGCCTCTGATCAATCATCCGAACTTGCTGGCGTGTGTAATCCCACGTGACTGTCCGCATAAATTCCCTATCCATAAGCCCCCTATCACCCTCCTGAATAAAGCGGACTGAGTTTAACATGTATAAGATACTTTGTCAAAGCATTCCAATTTCCGCAGTTAAGCTTACCCTTCCCCCACTATACCACCGTTCCCTGCGCCCAGCCGGTCCTCAAGCAGCTGGCGCAGGCGCAGCACTTCCTTGTGCTCCTCGAGCAGCATTGCCAGCAAAAAAGTCTCGAGGGGCAGCGCATGGGCAGCATAAGCCGCCGCGGCCAGATGCTTGTGAGCTGCCGCAAACAGATCATCCAATGCCAGCTGATCACTGCGCCGCAAGGCGCGCCGGAAGCGGGAAAAGGATTGTTGCTCCTGTAAAAAAGCTTGCGTGATCGAAGGTAGTGTGCGTCCCATAGGCAGTTTAGAAACCCTCTGCTCCTTTCCCCGTGGCTCTTTATCTCAGAACAAACGCGGAGGCGGTTTCGGTAAATTCGGCTCCAGCGTCCAAACCTGATCAGCAGCCTCCAGCATTGCATTCAACAGCTCGGGGCGGCTTTCAGGTGGACCAGGGCGAATGCTGATGGCAACCGGCGCCAAGCGGTTCAAGCGCTGCAGGTGAGCAATGCAATTCTGCAGCAGCCGCAGACTTTCTCCCGTAGATACATTCTCATCGTAGAACGTCGACAGTAAGTCCAGGACCAGCGTGGGGACCGGTTGAGCAGGTGTGCTCTTCAAAAGAGCAACCAGCTGGTAGCAGGTAAATGCGCGCGTCAGGCGAATGCGCTCCAGGACAGATGGCAAATCGGCTGTCTGTCCCCCCAAGGCCTGCCCCACAGCCAGATTGCATTTATAGACATCAAAACGATTGCCGCCGTCCAGCAAGCGCAGGGTACCGCGGCAGGCCAGACGAGCGATTAGTTCCCACATGATCGCACCACCCGCATGCGGCGCTAAAACAAGCAGCAAATCGCCTGGAACCGGATTGAGTAACGTGTTCATACCCCTAAAGTAGCCTACTTTGACGGGAAGAACAATCCCATTTACAGGGGAGATGCAGGTAATGATCGGGGTAACCGTGCGGGTGAGCTGGTGCTGAGCAATCGCTGCGCGGCGCCCTTCAGTGAAGCCAGGCGCTGAAATCCCAGTCAGCCAGAGCTCGGCGCAGTTCAGCTTTGCTGTGCAGGTCAAATTTGCGCAGCACATTGCGCACATGCGTCTTGGCGGTTTCTGGAGTTACCACCAGCTTAGCAGCAATCTGGCGGTTGGTGAAATTTAAGCAGGTTAGGGCTGCAACCTGCTGCTCGCGCGGAGAGAGAAAACACCAATGAGATAGAAGTCCATCATCCACTTGGCGCCGCGCTAAGGCCGAGCTAAGCAATTCAGAAGCAACCTCACCGGTACGGCGTTGTTCATGCTCAGCGATGGTCTGCAGACTTTGAAGCAAATCCTCATCTGCATGGAACTCCAGGCGTGTCGTCGCTGAGGCATACCCCAAAGCGCGCAGAACACGTTGCCAGATGGCCATAGGAGCAAACCTTTACTCACCAGTACAAGAGATAAACACATTATAATAGAACATATGTTCACTGGTCAAGGAATCCTGCACAGAAAAGAAAAATCCGCAGTTTGTAATTCACCAGACTGCGGATTTTGATCATTTGCTGATTTTAGTGAACCGCCGCTTGCCAGCCTGCAGCACGCCGGGGTGAGGGAATGCTTGGTTGGGGTCATCAAGCACCTCCCCATCCAGGCGCACCCCATTTTGGTTGATCAGGCGGCGCCCTTCACTGCGTGACTTAATCATTCCACTGTCTTGCAATACGTCCAGCACATTCTGCCCAGGTTTAAGCATGTATTCCGGCATATCTTCTGGCTGGTCATGTTTTTGGAAAACACGTACAAAATTCTCCTCAGCGCTTACCGCAGCTGCTTGATCGTGGAAGATCTCGACAATCTCACGTGCCAGTTTCATTTTCACATCGCGCGGGTGCAGGCGGCTCTCATTCAACCCGGTCTCCAGTGCATCTATCTCCGCTTCTGGCCAGCGCGTCACCAGAGGAAAGTAATTGCTCATCGCTTTATCAGGAATACTCATCACTTTGCCATACATATCATCTGGTGCAGCTAGGATAGGAATGTGGTTGCCGATCGACTTGCTCATCTTGATTTCGCCATCGGTACCAACCAGGATAGCCATGATAATCGCAATATTTGGTTTTTCCCCCAGAAAGCTCATCACCTTACGAGCAGCAGTAACGATATTAAAGAGCTGATCGGTGCCGCCAACCTGAACATCTGCCTTTAAGGAAAACGCGTCATAGCCCTGCATGATCGAGTAAAAAGTCTCATGCAGGTAGATCGCATCCCCATTTTCCCAGCGCAGTCTGAAATTCTCCCGGGTAAGGTACTGCTGAATTGTGAAATTTGAGGCCAGATTGATTAAATCCGCAAAGGTTAGCTCTGCGAGCCATTCGGCATTATAGCGAATCCTGGTTTTCTCAGGATCGAGGATCTTGAATGCCTGCTCCGCATAGGTACGAGCATTGAATTCAACTTCCTCCGGTGTGAGTTGGGGGCGCATTTTGTCCTTATCTGAGGGATCACCAATCAGTGAAGTGTAGGTTCCGATCAAGAAAGTCACTTCGTGACCTAGCTCCTGGAATTGCCGTAGTTTACGCATGGTAATTGTATGACCGATATGGATATCAGTCGTGCGTGGGTCGTAACCACAATAAACTCTTAATGGACGGCCTTCTGATTCTGCTTCTATCAGCCGCTGATGTAATTCACCCGCCATAGATTTCGTTAATTCTTCATCGCCATAATGAGTACCCCGCATCAGGTAAGCAACCTGTTCTTCAATTCTCATTTTCACTTCTCACCTCCTGAGTTAATTATCAGTATGATTAAATCCGCATAGATTTGATCATATATTATTCGTATTTATAAAACAAAACGCGCCCTCTGCTCAGAGGGCGCTGATTGCCCAATGCAGAGGCCTTATTGACGTGAGTAATAATACCCTTCCTGTCGGTCGTTCAATTCCACTTGTTGACTCTCGTTTAAACCCGATTTTTCAAGGATACGCTTAAGTATTTGGTCACCTTCCATAAAACCGGTGCGACCTAAAACTTTACCATTCGCCCTGACCTCCCCAAGTGTATGAAATCCAAAGTAGGATTGTTTATCAAATACCTGCACTTTTTCTCCCCACTGGGCAGGCAGGACGCGTACTTCCTGGATTTCCTCCCAATTTAAGGTCACATTGCGCAATCCATTGCTGAAGTAGATCGCATCCACGTCCAGATTCAATATCGTTCGGTGATCCATCCAGTTTGCCAGGCTCATCCCGATAGCAATCAACAATAATGGAATTCCCAGGATGAGCAGCCAAAACGACATCGATTGGTCAAATAAGATTAACAGCAACCAGGCACCATTGACTATAAGAGCACTCCCCCAGGCGATCAATTCGCTTCTTCTGGAGACCAGCTCAGGTTTAAACTCATTTTGCTCCATCTGGGTGTTCATCGCCTCATTATAAAGGATTTTAGAGCTATCATTACCATAAAAAAAGCCATCTAATATCTATTCATTTGAAGGATGAGCCATGCTATAATTCGCAAAGTTAAGGTGTCAATATGTTTGAACCTGTTTTAGTGCTGAATGCGAATTTTGAGCCATTAAATATTTGCCCCACTCGGCGTGCAATAGGCTTAATGATGACCAGTAAAGCCTCACTGATCCTCAATGGGCGTGGATTTATTCATACTGTGTCGCAAAAATATCCACGGCCCTCCATCATTCGGCTGGATCGGATGATCAAAAGACCGCGCATCCGGGTAAAACTTAATAAACGCGAGGTCCTCCGGCGAGACAATTACACTTGCCAGTATTGCGGCAAAACTTCGCCTCAGCTGACGATTGACCACATCAATCCACGCAGCCAAGGCGGTACTCATAAATGGAGCAACCTGGTTGCAGCCTGCCCATCCTGCAACCATTGCAAAGGAGGTCGGACACTAGAACAAGCCCACATGCATTTGCTGCATACGCCCGTGGAACCACCTTCCTCGGCAGCTTATCTCTTCGCCCGGCATTTAGATCAAAATAAAGATTGGATCCCCTTCATAGAAGGTTGGTAAATCACGTTGTATAGTTCAGATGTTACCTGAGCTGTGTTCATTTCCCCGATTTTTAGAACTCGAACTGCATAAAATCTTCTGCTAATTTCACCGGTCCATTGAATTCCTGTGCGGCTCTGCTGAGAAGATGATTGTCCTCAAACCTTCCATTCGGATAATGGATCAAGTACAGGTTGCTTGCACCCGCACTTTTTGCAATTTGGCCTGCTTGAGAAGCATCTGAATGACCCCAGGATGATCCGGTTGATTCGTGGATGAGGACATCTGCCTTATCAGCCAGCTGAATCACCTGGGGGCAGGGTTCAGTATCGCCGGAATATGCAAATACTTTTCCAGTTTCTGGAAATTCAATGCGCAGGCCAATATTTGGAATAATATGTTTGACAGGGGAAGAATAAATTCGCCACTGATCATTTTCTTGAACAACGGTCATGTCCTGCTCTGCAATTCTATGCATTTGCACTGGAAAAAAGCCCGGCCAGGAATCCCATCCATAAAGATCCATCATCGTTTCAAGCCGGTCTAAAGTGTAATCCAAGCCAAACATTCGCAATTCTTTCTGTCGTCCTAACAACCACAAATCCATTAATAGCAAGGGGACACCAGAAACGTGATCAGGATGGAAGTGAGTTAATATGAGGTCCGAAATATCTTCTACATCCAGTCCAGCCTTTCGCAATCTGACGATTGGATTATTGACACAATCGATCAATACGAGGCGATCGTCACCAACCAAAGCCATGTGGCTGTTTTCATGCTTTTCATCTGGGATCGCGTTGGATGAACCTAAAATAATCACTTTCGGCATGTAGAATCCTCTTCTCTTCTCACCCTAGAATTTTTTTATCCACCAAACAACCAATAAGCGATTCTTGGGGTTACCAGGACTTCTAAGATTGCAGCACCAAGTAATAAAGGTAACACCAATCCAACCATAACTTTTGCCCAATCTGCCGCTGCTCCCAGCCATGCTTCGCTAATCGTTCTGCCAGGAGAAGGAGAGGCTATGGTTGCCCCAAGACGCAGGATCGCTGCCCCGGCTAATATTAACGCTGGAATCTCCAAAATGCCATGGGGGACAACAAATGCTAATAGGAACAGAAGCGGAGAAAAACCCGCGCTGGCAATCGTCGCTGTAAAAAATCCAATTAAGAGAATTGGGACAACCATCACGATTAATGCCAGGACACCAAAAGACAGTAATCCAGCGAAGGTAGCCAGGATAACTGTACGCAGATTATTGAACCAAACCATGGGGATGCTGCTGTCATCAAAGAAGCGAAATTCTTGAACACCCTCAATCCCACCAGCTATTAACGTTTCTTTGTTGATTAATTCAGCTGGGATTACAAATTGATCTGCCAGGCTTGCTCCAAGCACTACTCCACCCACAATAACCACAGTAACAAGAAGCGCAGGCAAACGCATGTTATTAAAAGTCTTCCGCAGCTCGTTGCGGTACCAATCCCAAGGTGAGCTGGCTTCACCGCGAAAATCTTTCCAAAAAGAGACAAACCCGCCTTTCATATCAATTGAATCAAATTCACGGCCAACCAGCTCTTCACGATTGAAATGAGCAATTCCGATTCTCACCAGCAGTACCGCGACAGCAACTTCCCCGACCAATGTCCAGAACAGGACCGCGCTATTCGCCCAGACGATCACCGCACTCTCTGCTTGTAGAAGGATCGCCATCGGTATTATGATGAACACGGCCAGCAGATTGGCTGCCCGCATAGACGTAGTTTGCGATGAAACCACCACTGCGCCGCTCACCATCAGAAAACAGTTCGTAGTAGCCAAGGCGAAAATCTGCAGGATCAAGATTCCACCAGGAAACCAAATCCCCTGCAGGAAAATCCAAAATAGATACAAGACCATGCCAAGATAGCTGGCCAACAGAGCAGGGATTAATGCTGCTAGAAGCTTGCCAAAATATATTTGGAAATCGCTTAAGGGACTGCTCAAGAGCGGTTCTAAACTGCGGCGCTCTTTCTCGCCTACGAAACTTTCCAGTGCCAATACAAGCGCCACGGTAATCGGGAAAAAGCCAACCACCATTAATAAGAAGGGGTAGACTTGCCCTGGTTCAATATGAGCTCCATATCGACCCGCAAATTCGAGAAAACGTCCCGAGGCATAGTTCATAAAAACTGGTAGCAAGATGATCAGCAGCAGAATGGGACCTAAAATCCGCCAATCCCGGAAGTGATCACGGACTTCGCGGCGGGTGACAACCAATGCGGGACGCAGTTTATCCAACATAAGCTGCCTCAGACTGCATGATCTTCGGATCATTCATCACCTGCAGATAAATCTGCTCCAAGCTGCGGGGGATTTCTTCCAAACTCACCACTTTCAACCCCAAGTTTAATAAATGCTGCAGTACGATTGGGTTATCAATTTCAGGTTGAGCTGACCGGTAGCGCAACCATTTATCTCCCCGTCCAGCGACCTGTAAACCCCTGGGAAGGCCAATCTGATCAATATTTTGGTCGGAACCAAATCGGACTTCAAAAATAGCTGCGCCAAGCAGCCGCTGTCTCAACTCATCTGGAGTTCCTTGTGCAATAATTGTTCCATAGCGGATAATAGCGATCTTGTCCGCCAATCTCTCAGCTTCAGCCAGATTATGTGTGCAGAGGATGATCGCTCTATCAGATGAGCTTAAGTCGTGGATTGCATCTCTTACCAGACTTGCACTTTCAGGATCCATCGCGGAAGTTGGCTCATCCAATAGCAGGACTGGTGGTTGGTGCAAGAGGGTTCTCGCCAATGCTAATTTCTGCTGCATACCTCGAGAGAATTTTCCCACCCGACGCCTCTTATAAGGTCCTAAACCAAATTCATCCAGCATTTGTTCAGCACGTTTACGCCTGGTTGGCAGATCTATTCCATAAAGTTGACCAAAGAAATCAAGGTATTCATCGGCTGGCATGCGCGCATACAATCCATGATGTTCGGTCAATACACCAACCGAGGCACGCACTTGATCTGGTTGCTCGACCACATCAAATCCAGCTATACGCGCCTTTCCACGAGTAGGCTGCAGTATCGAGGTCAACATGCGCACCGTTGTGGTTTTACCTGAACCGTTTGGTCCTAATAGTGCTAGAACTTCGCCAGCACTCACATTCAGGTTGACACCATCAACCGCAATGAATTCCTCAAAATGCTTACTGAGGTCTTCAGTGATGATCATAACTAACTGTGTAAAATCCCTTTCTACTCTTCCACCCCAACTGTTTCAGCCTCCGATTTTCCTCTTTTACGGTGTCGCCAGATCAGTACTCCCGAAGCAAACAATGCAACTAACAGCATCACAGTCTGGTTGATATTTATCCCGCCGACCTGTGATGGATCAAGCCTCAGGAATTCAAGGAGGAACCGTCCAAGTGGATACGCAATCAAATATATCAAGAATAGATCACCGTTGATCAGACGATCATCGTATTTTCTACCCAACCAGAGCAGCAGTAGTACGATCCCGAAATTCCAAAGTGATTCATAAAGAAAAAGCGGATGGTATGTTGCCTGATCTTCATAACCTGGCAGTCGATTTTCTGGATTAATTTGGATCGCCCAGGGAAGCGTGCTGGGGCTCCCGTAAAGTTCCTGGTTGAAGAAGTTTCCCCAGCGTCCGATCGCCTGTCCTAATGCTAATGCTGGTGCAACAATATCCAGCCAAAAAGCAAAATCCAGCTTCCTGCGGCGTGCAAAGATATATAATGCCAGCAATCCCCCTACCACCGCTCCTGGGATGCCAAGCCCTCCAGCCCGAATATTTATCGCATCCAACGGGTGGGTAAGATAATACATGGTGGTGTATCCCGCCTCAACCATGGAAGCAGGAGGTGTTAAGATATGCCAAAGGCGGGCTCCGAGGATACCACCGATCAACACCCAGACCAGTCCATCCCAGACGATGTCGCTATTCTGTCCTTTCCGCCGCGCCTCGTATGCAGCTAACCCAGCTGCTGCCAGCGCCCCAAGCATAATGATGATTCCATAGTAGTAAATCGTGATCTTTCCAATCTGAATACCCATCTATCTCTCCTTTACCCCAGTCACTTCCCTCGAGTTTGGCGCCGGATATCCCATATTCTCTGCAGCGCAGTAATATTTGCGAGGATCGCTATGATCCATAAACCTACCAAAGGGATGTTAAATACAAGGGTTGGAGCAAGAACCAGATAACGTTCCATGCGAGTTAGAATTCCAACTTTCGTATCATAACCCAGGGAAGATGCCCGGGCGCGTACGTATGAAACCAGCACCGATCCACTAGCTGCCAGATAAGTCACCAGGGCAGCAGTCCAGTTGCCTTGCTGTGCATAGTATATTAAAAGACCACCAAAAATCACTAATTCAGAATAACGATCGACAACTGAATCTACAAAGGCACCAAATTCGCTTGGTTCACCCCGCAGGCGAGCCATCGTGCCATCCAATGCATCCACTGGACCCATAGCAAAGATGATCAAACCACCATATGTCATTTTCCCCTGTGAAAGGAAATATGCGCCAATTGTATTTCCCAACAATCCCAGAATCGTCATCGTATTTGGCATGAAGCCAATCCGATTTAAGAAAGCTCCAATAGGATCCAAGATCCCTCTGAATCGAACGCGCATCTGATCAGTAAAAGTTACCTTTTTTTCTTCCGCTGTGGCTTGTTCCACAAGTTTTGATTCCTTTATTGACATGATTTTCACGAGCAGTTATGCTAACTTAATGGGGTAAGACTGTCAAGCAGATAGATCATCTTCCGGTCCAATCAGCACTTCCCGTTCCCTTCCACCTCCCTGAGAAGGTCCAACAACGCCTAAATCTTCCAGCTCATCGATCAATCGAGCAGCGCGCGGATAACCAATGCGCAGGCGCCTCTGCAGCATGGAGGCGCTGGCTCTTTGAGTCTCCTGGACGATAGCAATTGCTTTATCGATTAACTGGTCTTTCTGGGCTAAAATCGCCTCCTGATCCAATAATGCGTCCCATGGGGGTACATGCTCTTCATCGGGGGGATAGGTTTCCTGCCAGAAGGTGATCATTCGTTCGATCTCTTGATCGGTGACCATTGCTCCTTGAGCCCGAATCGGAGAACCTGCTTCTGGCGGCAGAAAGAGCATATCACCACGACCAAGCAGCGATTCTGCCCCAGTCGAGTCCAAAATCACCCTTGAATCAATTGAAGAGGCGACTGCAAAGGAAATTCGTGCTGGGAAATTGGCTTTAATCAAACCAGTGACAACATCGGTGCTGGGTCTTTGAGTAGCCACAACCAAGTGGATTCCTGTAGCCCGTGCCATTTGTGCCAATCGCACCAATGCGGGTTCGGTTTGCTCAGGAGCCGACATCATCAAATCAGCTAGTTCATCGATCATCACCACAATATGTGGCAGTGGTTCAGAATCTCGCTTCTTGCGCATTTTCCGGTTGTAGGTATCGATATTTCGTGAACGAGAGGTCTCCAACAACTTATAGCGACGATCCATTTCGGCGACTGTCCAGCGCAAGACTCCCAAAATCCGCACCAGATCTGTTTCGACCTTTCCAAATAAATGAGGCAGGCCATTAAACCGGACCAGCTCGACCATCTTTGGATCGATCATCACCATCCTCAAGTCCTCCGGTGTATTATTCATCACCAGGCAGGTGGTCAAGGCTGCAATAGATACAGATTTTCCAGACCCGGTCGTGCCGGCGATCAGCAAATGCGGCATACTTGCCAGGTCTGCAACCACGGCCTGACCGGAAACATCCCGGCCAAGTGCGATTGTCAAAGGAGAACCAAACTTATAAAAAGCCTCTGTTTCCAATATTGGTCTCAACCGCACGATTGTTGAGCGCGTATTCGGCACCTCAATCCCAATATATGGGCGACCTGGTACTGGTGCCTCAATGCGTAAACTTGGTGCTGATAAGGCCAATGCCAAATCGCGTGACAGGGCTGCGATTTGAGCTACTCGAACCTTTTGGCGCTTGATCTCTTCCTCGTTCCCGGGCTTCTCGACAAACCCTGGTTCGACTGCGAATTGAGTCACTGTTGGACCCACCTGAAAACCAACCACGCGGGCTGGGATACCAAACTCTGCCAGTGTTTTTTCTATTAATCCGGCTGTTAGATTAATGTTTCGTTCATCTGGCTTGGTGGTCTGCTCATTAATCATCAAATCCAGGCTTGGTAATCGCTCATCCCTCACTGGAGGATCCGTACCCTTATCATCACCTACCCGAATCTTAAATTTCTTACGAAATTCAGCAGGTAAGCGCGGTACTTTTTTCTTATTCTGAGTAGGAAATTCAGCGCTAACCTGCTCGCCAATGCTCACAGCTGGTTCTGATCCATCAAATCCGGCACCCTCTGCTGCATAAGACTGTGCTAATTTGCCAAGATAAGCAGAAACACCGCTGCCAATGAGCACTGATATCAAGATCACCACTGCAAGAATCAAGGCTAACAACCAGGTGGGTCTGATAAAGGTCCCCATCAGCTCAGCCAGGCCCCAACCCACCAGTCCCCCATCCAATCCCAGTGAAGCCCGTTCCAGTGAGCCATCCGCTGCCACCGCCAATAAAGCTAATGCAGCAAATATGGCGATCTCAAGGATTAATATCCGACCCCAATTGATTTTTTCCAGGATATCCGAGCGTTGAATGATCAAGACGATACCTACACCCAAAGCAATTGGGATGAAAAGATAGCTGCCCCAACCAAACCAGCGTTGCAAGAATTCTGCCCACCAGGTAATCACCACTCCTTGAGTGAGATCCAACAATGCTAAGAATGTCAGCAGCCCCACAGTTAGCAAAAATACTCCAGCAATGTCCCAAATATAACGCTGCAGCATCCCCAAGATGCGGAAAGATAATTTCGAAAACCCGGAGGTGCTTTCCAAATCCTGTCCTTGGTTTGGTTGACTAGTTTCTTTGGGATATCTCTTTGCCATCGGTATCTTCCGTCAAAATTTTTATCTTTTCCTACTCAATTTTGTTACCGATCTCTCTCCAATTCTTCTCCGGAGAGCAGTTGGATTCTCACCTGGCTTTCTTTAATCATTACTGTAAAGCTTTCCTGTTTGCCTCTCCTCTGGAGGCGACAAAAATTCCAGCGAGAATAAGTATAGCACCAATAATTTTAAGGATTGTGGGGGTCTCGTCCAATAGAATGTACGCCAGCACAGCTGAACCAATAGGTTCCCCGAGCAATGTGATCGATACAAAAGCAGCAGAGAGATATCCGAGTGCCCAGTTGAAACTTGAATGCCCCATGAGTTGAGGTACCAGAGCTAATAAGATCAACCAAACATACGTTTGGGGAGGATAACCAATTGCAGATTGTCCGGAGGCAAACATCAAGCCGATTAATACAATCGCGGCGATCCCATAAACCACAAAGATATACGGGACTAATGAAATTCCCCCACGTAATCGTCTTCCAATTAACAAGTAGCCTGCCGCCATCCAAGCTCCTGCCAATGCGAGCAAATCACCGATAAATGCTCCTCCACGGATGAAATCATTAAATGAGGGACACAGAAGTTTTCCGCTGTCAATTGAGCATACATCACTTACGCCTACCACGATCACCCCTCCAAAAGCCAACCCCATGCCGATCAGAATCGGTTTCGTCAATGGCTCTTTAACTGTGATCGGGGAAAGCAGGGCTACCCAAATGGGTGCAGTTGAGACAAGGACGACTGAACTCACAACCGTAGTGAATTCTAAAGATGAGATCCATGTCACAAAATGCAGAGCCAAGAATATGCCAGAGCCGATCGCGAGCCAGCGATTTCTTCCCTGGATATTGACCAGATCAGATCGGTGCTTGATCAGCGCAACCGGAGCCAGGAATAGGGTCGCTAAGCCAAGACGATAAGCAGCAATCACAATCGATGGCGCATAAACTTGAGCATACCTGACGAATATCGAACCCGTGGATACCGCCAAAATACCAAAGACGATGACGATCAAAGGAGGCAGAAATGGTCGTTGCGAGGGTCCGCTCATGATTACAGAAGGTGATTATCTTGACAAGTATTCAAGCGATGTTACAATCCTAAGTGACAGACTTCCAGTTATGCTACATCACAATTCATTAAACAGTCAACCCCAATCAATTTATTTTTAAGATAAAGGAGATCGCAATGACTTTCGAACTACCTTCACTTCCATACGCATATGGAGATCTAGAACCTTCCATTGACGCGATGACGATGGAGATCCATCACAGTAAACACCATAATGCTTATGTCAGCAACTTGAATGGCGCCATGGAGAAACATCCAGAATTAGCGGGTAAATCTTTGGAGGCTTTAGTTACTGATTTGGCAGGAGTTCCTGAGGATATCCGCACCGCGGTACGAAACAACGGTGGCGGTCATTTCAATCACAGCCTTTTCTGGACTGTCATGGCTCCAAATGGTGGCGGGGAACCATCAGGATCATTAGCCTCCGCAATTTCTGGAGCATTTGGCGATTTCGCTTCATTCAAAGACACTTTCTCAAAAGCAGCTGCTACCCGCTTCGGTAGTGGTTGGGCATGGCTGGGGTTAAAAAGCGGCAAACTCACTGTGCTATCAATGCCCAATCAGGACGTACCCATGATGGAAGGTTTGACTCCCGTCTTGGGACTCGATGTATGGGAACATGCTTACTACCTCAAGTACCAGAACAGGCGTCCCGAGTACGTATCCAACTGGTGGAATGTGGTTAACTGGGATGAAGTAGCCCGTCGTTATTCAGCTGCAGCATAGAGTCTAGCCAACTGCTGCCGTTAGCTGTTTGGTTTTGAGGTAAAATAAACAATCGTAAATCCAGTTTAGTTCATCTCACAGTTTGGGAGGTCCCTTCAATGACTTACATTATCACTAGTTTGTGTCTCCGAGATTCTGGGTGCGTCGATGTTTGCCCAGTAGAGTGCATTGTACCTGGCAAACCAGTCGAAGAGTGGCCCTGGTACTATATTGACCCTGATACCTGTATCGATTGTGGTGCTTGCATACCTGAATGTCCTTTCGAAGCTATCTTTGTCGAAGATGAAGTTCCTGACGCATATGAAGCTAAAGGTGGTGAGCAAGTCAGCATGCCAATGGGAACAGCTGGTCATGAAGAAGTTTACGATGGGAATGATCATCACGGCGAGCCAGTTCACCTTGAAGGTGTTCGTACCCTTGAGGCTGGCGAATCCGTAGATTTAACCCCGGATATCCAACCCAATTACGATTACTTCCAGTCTGGACCAGGCTACAGCGCTCTGGACTAACCAGAAAATATTAAATGCGTCCGACCCGCAGGCAAACACCTGCGGGTCGGATTTTTACTTAACCTACCTATGCAAATTTTTTGGATTAATTATTATCGATCGCGTAATTCCAGATTTCCAGCGCCTATCTCAACTGTGATGGTTAATTCTGGACCTTCACCGGGCAGTGAATAAACGCTCCCAGATAATCGCCACGCACCACTGCGATCAACATTGGCCAACCCACCCTCAAATCGAACAGTCGCAGGTGTACCTTCGGGAACCACGATCACGATACTGCTCAAACCAGATTTAATCGTGACATCTGCATCCTGTTGAAGATCACCGGAGAAATCTAACCGGTAATCTCCAGCGCCGCTCCTGAAATCCATAGCCCGGAAATTTGCATTTGCCAGCCCAGAGAGTGTAGCCTGGGAGGCTCCAGTATCATAGCGCAGGATGTTCATCTCAACTGGATTCACTTCCGAGAACGATAAATCAGTTTTCGCTGCACCTTCAGCAATCCGCAATTCAAGTAATGGGATACCACCTAAATCGAACACACCCTTGTAGCCCCCAGCTGAAATATCCAGCTCCATGGGTGTATCCCCCAATTCAAGATCCCATCTATTTTCGATCTTATCACCTAGAATTGGGATGAGATTGATATCATCAACCTGCTGTGAGATTTTCACAACATTGTTTGTCACGGTCACCTTGGGTTCAAATTCTTCCACATTGTACGTAGCCGTTCCTGAAACGCTTGATTCACCAGCTCCGGGACTAATATTGAGTTCTCCTGCCCCGAACTCAAGTTTTACCTTCACCACCTCATCTGAATCTGGTGCTGGAACTTCTATCTCTGAAGTTTCCAATGAACCAACCGATACACCCTGGATTTGATCGTTGAAAGTAAATGTACAAGCCAACATCGCTATACCTAGTGCTGCAATTACAGATAACACTCTAAATGGGTACATGATAACCTCCTTATCATCTTGCTTCTACCTATATATACGCTATGATCAGCATTTGGTTGCATAAAACTCCATTTCAGGTCGTAACAAACTTCCCTTATGCTTGGAAATGCAATAAACCTGTTAATGGAGTCTCTCTTTTGTTTGTCAATACCTGACCTCATTTACTCTGATGAGCCTCTATGCATATCACTCCCTGTGGTCCCACAACTGCTTCATGCACCATCCCATCGGGTAGATCCAACCGATCACCACTGATTAATTGCACCTGTTCACCCTGTTCGGGTAGGATAAAGGTGATCGATCCTTGCAAAACGTAAATGATCTTATGGAATGGGTGAGAATGTGCACCATAAACATCTCCGGGTGAATTTGACCACCGGTACCCGGATAAGCCTTGCTCACCGAGTAAACGACGCAAATCTTCTTCACTGGGTGAAGAGTCTCCGTTCCAGGTTTCCACAATATATTCTTGGCTTTTTGTCATAAATTCGTATCCTTTCCTGACAATGTTTGTTTAATTTTGCAGCTCTCTCTTTATAAAAAGGAAGATTGCCCTCCATCTTGCATAAATATAAAATATAGGGCACAATAAGAACAGGCTTCGATGCTCTTTGCTCTCAGCTGAGATTATAATCTTCATCTATCGCAACTAACCACTGTAAAATCAATGGTTAACATTTTTAATAGGAGATGCTAGCATATGACTGAATCACCTGATCCCAAAACGGAAAAATCAGCAGAAGACCTATCTTCAGAATTCCAACACCTGGGAGACAATCTCAAGAAATTCTTCGTTAATGCCTGGGAGAGTGAACAGCGGAAAACACTTCAAAAGGAAATTGAAGAGGGTTTGAGCGATTTGGGCGATACATTAAAGGATACCGTGATTGAAATACAGGATAGTGAAACCGGTCAGCGGATAAAATCTGATGCCGAAGATTTTCGCGATCGAGTCCGCCACGGTGATGTCGAGCAAAAAGTCCGCTCAGACTTGACCTCAATTCTGCAAAAATTAAACTCCGAATTGGAAAAAGCTATCCCCTCCGACCAACCTTCTAACTCGAATGAAGAAGAATTATCACAGAAGGATTAACATGGGAAAAAAGATTCTCGTTCAGCAAACCAGCGCCGGGGAACCTGTTGATGTAAATGGTCTGACCGTTTATCCGGTTGCTCGTTCGTACCGCATTAATATGCCAGGCGCTCGAGGTGGCATTGTCTGGAACAGGCCATTGGCGGTAATCGTTGAAGATGCTGATGGAACCCGCCAAATTCTACCTGTAATAGACCGTACTCGCCAGCTGCAAATCGCAATTTTCAGCGCCGGTTTCATTGGAACTATGCTTACTTGGTTAATATTTCGCAAATCAAGAAAACCAGCCCAAAAGGAGAAGTAATATCATGGATAAAGTTGTCAAAGGCCCTGGAGGCACAGGAGGTGTTGATCTTCACCAAACGCTTGACGACATCAACTCAACGATGGAATCATTCCTCGAGACCGCCAGTGTCGATCGGGTTTATGGTGCACCAATCGAGGTTGGATCGACAGTAATTATCCCAACTGCAGAGAACCTGGTGATTATGGGATTTGGTGCTGGCAGTGGCTATGGGAGTGCTGATTTCGAGAATGATGAAGGGGATTCGCCTCCCGGTGAAGGTACTGGAGAAGGTGGAGGTGGGGGTGGCGGTGGAGGTGGTCGTACTTTGTCCAGACCCGTAGCGGTTGTGATTGTCTCGCCTGAGGGAGTCCGGGTGGAACCAGTTGCCGACCGCACAAAAGTTATTATGGCTGCCATCACAGCCGTAGGATTCGTGGGAGGGATGTTCTTGCGGATGAGCCGGGGTCCAAGATCCTTATAGCGGTTTAAGTCAAGTTTATTGAGAGACTGTAGATCTGATCTGCATAAGCGCGGATCAGATCTATTAATGCCAGTTTTGATCGCCAGCTGCCAGGGATCCCGCTTTCACCATAATAAGCTCCCGCGAGCTGCCCGTACACTGCTCCGGTTGTATCAGCATCATCTCCCAAATTCACCGCCATCAGGCAACCAGACTCGAATGTCGCGCTGTGAAAGAATGCCCAGAGGGCAGCTTCTAATGAGCGGACCACATAACCAGTCCCTTTAATCTCTGGAGGTACCTTCACCTTAAATGATCCCTGTGCAATCTGCTCGATTTCTTCTACTAGGGAACCAGAGGCAGTGTAATAATGCTCACTCAGCAATTCGTCCTTGCTGACACCATTCAATGCACCAGTGATTAGCCCTCCAAAATAGCGGCAGGCATCCACAGCTGCCCTTGTTCCATGGGTAGTTTTTGAGCTGAGCCCACTATTCTGAATCGCGGCTTCATTTCTTTGAGCGAAAAACATGGGCACTGGAGCCAGGCGCATTATTGACCCATTTCCTGCCGAGCAAGGGTCTGTAGACCC
Source organism: Anaerolineales bacterium (assembly GCA_035529195.1). Taxonomy (GTDB): domain Bacteria; phylum Chloroflexota; class Anaerolineae; order Anaerolineales; family UBA4823; genus PFL25. The sequence goes on along the minus strand of DATKXE010000388.1, from coordinate 4,727 downwards.
ACTGAGTGGGTTTCCTGTCTCTTCAAAATTCACCAAGGCTGTGTGGACGGTATTCCCAATATCGAAACATGCCCCAGTGCTGCTCAGGTGACCATGACGAAACCAGCGTATATACCTGGTTAATTGGTCCGAGAGGTTCATTCCTTGACACTCAATCAAACTTTCAGCCAGGCATAATGCCATCGAAGTGTCATCGGTCCATTGTCCTGGTGCCAGGTTGAACGGACCACCACCATCCATATCGTTCAAAGGGGTAAATGAACCAGGTGATTGAAACTCGAGCGTCGTGCCCAACGCGTCTCCAGCTGCCAATCCTAATAAGCAACCCCGATAACGATCAATTTGCTTCATTCCACCCACTCTGTTTAGATATTATGCGATCAATGTTCGACATTTTATTCAACCTGCAGCGCGTCTTCCATCATCTCTCGACCAATCTTCAAGGCTTCCTGGGGCAGATCATCCTCCAAAATAACGACCAATGTGAATGGAGCTCCCGTCCAGCTGGGCAAAGTCCCAGCGAGATACCATGTGATCACTTGATCTTCTCCATTCGGTGATCTGGCAATGACCTGCCAGATCGGGAGTGTGTCATCTGCGAGCAGTCCGGCGACCCCATCTGCATTCAGCTTCGAAAACACTTGCTTTCCATCAGCCGCTGGGGGAAAAACTGTCCAGCCGCTCCCAGGCAGGTTCAATGCGGCAGCTAATTGGGGTTTGGGCTTTGCGCCACCAGCACTCAAAGTCGCAGCCGCTCTTGCGACCTGCAGTGGGCTCACCTGAAGATCTGACTGACCACGGATCACTTCCTCAGGTGACTGAATGATTAACGGAGAATAAAGCTCCTCATCGTTTGGACCCAGGCTCGGGTTAGTGAAAAATCCGAGATCTTCAAGTAATTTAACGAATCCAACCTCACCCAGTGCTTCGCTCAGCTTGACCTGAGGTTGAGTACAGCCTGCTGCGAGTGCAGCTGCCCAAGTGTTTTCTGTGAAGGGGAGCGCACAATCATTTTCCGGATCACCAAGCAGTGCTGAGTCGAATTCGGAAATTTCAAACCCTTCCCCACCGGCAGTTAATGCAGCCAGAAGAAATGGCCCCAGTGTCGTCCCAGGCTGGTAGCGACCTTGAATCACCCGGTTCAGCAGGGGTGTTTCCGTATCACTGACTAGTTCAGCCCAGATCTCATCAATATCGGCGGGATCATAGGTTGGCTGGGAAACAAGGGTCAGGATTTCACCATTATCTGCATTCATTAAAACGAGAGCTCCATTTTGATCATCCAGCAGCTGGTTGGCTTTTTGCTGCAGTTCCATATCCAGGTTTAATCTCACATCCACTCCTGGAGGTGGCTGTCCATAAAGCAAGTGATTCCACCACACCAGCAGCTCGGAACGACCACTCAACCCACGTAAATAGGGATCGAGGCTCGCTTCGAGTCCTGATTGTCCGTACACAGGATGTGTATATCCGATCAGCGAGCCAAGATCAGGATATTCATATACCCGTGTCAATTCCCCCGTTATGCCATCTGTGCTCACAATAGGATTATTTTCCCGATCGTTGATATCGCCACGCCTCACATACCTGTCCGCAATTGCACGGCGAGCGTTATCTGTGCGTTCAAGCAAGGCTGGCCCTCTTTGATAAGTCCACCAACCAATGACCAACGCAGCCAGTGCAAGACTTGCAAGCAAAAATCCACCAAACCGTATGTAAAGGTTTGGGTTGGATGCTGCCCTTGGACTGGTATTTCCACTTTGACTGATCAACGCAAGTAACAATAGGGAGATATAAGCAGTTAGGAGGGATGAGCCACCGTATGAAACAAATGGCAAGGTCACGCCAGTTAGTGGGAGCAAGCGAATATTTCCTCCAATGATCAGGAGACTTTGACCGATCAAGTAAGCCGTTAACCCCGCTGCCAGGTAGCGGCGGAAATTATCTGGAGCCCTTAAGCTAATCCGGATACCACTCGCCGTTAGCAGCATCAGCAATCCAATCAGCGCTACTCCTCCGAGCAGACCGCTCTCTTCCATAATTGCTGAAAAAATGAAATCGGAATGTGATACCGGCACCAAAGTTGGACTCCCCATTCCAGGTCCCCTGCCTCCTACGCCTCCATTGGCTATCGCCATGAGGGACTGCACGATCTGGTAAGAACGATTACTCGGGTCTATCCATGGATTCAACCAGGCATCGATCCTAAGGCGTACCACATCAAACAAGAAATAGCTGCTCAATCCAGCCAAAACCAACAAAAATGCACTCAAGATCAAAATAATTTTTCGTTTTGTCGCCAGATAGGTAATTACAGCGAATAGGAATAAAAAAATACTAGCTGTGCCAAGATCTCGTTGGACCAATAACAGCAGTAATGTCAATCCAGTCATCAAAAGAAGTGGAGCTAAAATTGACCACGATGATATTCCTTGGTTCGCTTGCTCATCTTCATTTTTCTCTTCCGTTCCCGTAGATTTATAGGTCGCTAATGATACCCATGGCTTTTTTGCAGCCAGGTAAGCTGAAAGAAAAATAATCAACAGCAGTTTCAGCGGTTCTGAAGGTTGCAGGTAAATACCGCAGCATCCCAACCATAAACGTGGCCCAGCAGTAGCAGCGGGATTTGTACCAAAGATTAGAGTAAATGCGGTCAAGATCAATCCCCCAGTCAACAGCACATACTTATAACGGCGCAGAAAACCCAATTGGGGAGGCAATCGCAAACCAACGCAGAACACCAGCATGGCGATAACAAACCACATTGTTTGTCGTAGACCGAAATCTGGATACAGACGCCAGATCGTCATCAAACCCCATCCACTGAGCAGTGCTGCAACCGGTAGCAAATAGGGATCTCGCTCGCGCAGGTGTCGTCTCGTCTGCCAATCAGTAATGATGATCAGGATTAACCAGACAAAATATCCAATCCAGTGGTTCCATCGATAATCGACTTCCCAACTGCGCATTCGGGCTGCAGGCGCAAGAGTCAACGCCAGCGCATACACTCCCAGGAATATGCCTGCCAACATGAGTAATGGCCCCTGGATGCGATTGGATGATTTTAATAGGCGGATGGATTGGGTAGCTGAAGCCATAGCGATTTTTTTTAAACCACAATACTGCTTAATCTAGGTATTTTTTAACCAGCAGGTGAAGTTGCTGTCGTGTCTCTGGCGGAATCACACCTGGATCAGTGATAAATGCATCCGCCATCGCATGCTGGCATTCACAAACTCGTTCTTGATTTAGATTGCTGATCAAATTCTTCACGGCTTGTTGTGCGACAGTTGTATTGCGGTTGAGAATCTCGATCACCATATCGACAGTTACGGGTTTCTCACTGATATGCCACACATCGTAATCTGTCACGTGAGAGAGGGTTGCGTAACAAATTTCAGCTTCCCGGGCGAGAAATGCTTCAGGAGAAGTCGTCATGCCAATGATTGACATCCCCCAGGCTCGGAAGGTGTTCGATTCCGCCCTGGTCGAGAAACGCGGTCCCTCGATGGTGATAGATGACCCACCCATATGCACAACGTTCGCTGTGGATTTTACAGCCTGGTAAACGGATTCCGATAAGTCTGCGCAAAACGGTTCTGCAATACTGACGTGGGCGACAAATCCTTGAGAGAAGAACGACCTTTTGCGATCCTTGGTGAAATCAAAAATCTGATCCGGTATAACGATATCACCCGGTGCAAAATCTTCTCGCAGTGACCCGCAAGCGCTGATACCTACAATCCGCTCTACTCCCAAACTCTTAAGCGCATAGATATTCGCCCGGTAATTAATTTCAGTGGGAGAAATATGGTGTCCTATTCCATGCCTCGCCAGGAAAGCCACCTCTTGATCACCGAATCTCCCCACAGCAATTGGAGCGCTTGGGTTCCCAAACGGCGTCTCGATCACCTTTTCCTGAAAGTCTTCGAGACCTGGCATTGAATACAAGCCAGATCCACCAATAATAGCAATTCTGCACACGTGAGCACTCCTTATGGGTATGAATTTATCCTGAAATGACCTGACCAAAGAAAATCCTGGCTTTGGTCATTACTAGGACCCACTGTTGAGTAGATCTCTCGGCTCTTCATTGATCGATATCTTCAGCAAAACTTGACCTAATTGCAGTTCATCCCCTGACACCAGGATCGCTGGGGTGGTTACCAGCTCCAAATTTAATAAAGTCCCATTTCTCGATCGCAGATCCTCTACCCACCAGTTTCGATGGTGGTATGAAAGGCGGGCGTGCTCCGCTGAGACAGTATTGACATCCAGATTTAAATCACAAGTTTGATCCCGTCCAATCACCAGCTCCGTTACAGAAAAGTTATAAGACCGCCTCTCTCCTTCAATGTCTGTTATTACGGTCATTTCTGGAACCCTGCGAGCATTGATTAATTCTGTTTGGCGTTTCATATCCCACCAAAGCGTATATACAGCCCAACCCAAAAATGCATAAAGGGCTGAAGCCATTACCAAACGAAGAATGAGCAGCAATGTAGCACTCATGGTCTTGCCATGTTTGATTTAATCTTCCGAATTCGGGAAAGGCATCAGTGGTTGTGTTGAACTACTGTCGCCATTGGATAAATAGGCCGCATCTTGACCATAAACCAAATCCACTCCCGCTAGGGAGATCACATCCCCAGGGAAGAGAGTGGATTGATTTACGCAAACGTTATTCACGAACATCCCTCCTGTTGAATCAAGATCGAAGATCACAT
>DATKXE010000387.1:0-6051 GCA_035529195.1 Anaerolineales bacterium | reverse complement strand
GAAGTTGTTTGCCCATTCTCTATCCGCTTTAGTAGTGACATCCTTTCCGCCTCCGCTTACTACCTTTAACGTTTACCGACTAACGACCCCAATTTTTTCAGGTGCCTCCACGGCTACCTCATCTTTACCATTTGAAAGTTGCTTCCGAACTGCTTCATTCAAGGAAATAAAACTTCGGCTGATCAACTTTGATTTCTCTCCCAACATGAAGGGCACCCCCCGATTGATGGATGGCAGCACCACCTTCTCCTCAAATGGAATCACAACTTTTAATTCTTGCTTGAAATTTTCACTTACTTTTTCAGGCTTGATCCCGATCCGCTTGTCATATTTGTTCATCACAAACAGCAGTCTTTCGCGGCTGATATTCAGCGGTTTCAATAAATCAATGAACATTCGCGAATCCTTTATCGCGGGGATTTCCTGTGTTGTTACCAGGATGATCAGGTCTGCACAATCAATTGCTGATAAAGTGACATCACTTAGCGATGAGGCACAGTCGACAACAACATAGGAATAGAAATTGCATAAATATTGGAGGACTTTCCCGAACTGCTCACCATTCACATTTTCCGCAAATTCTGGTCGTGAAGGTGCAGCCAAGATCTTAATCCCCGAGGCTTGGTGCAGCATGGTGACTTCTTCAATGACGCCAGGATCGAGTTCATCCGCCCTTGGCGCTAGATCGACGATGCTGTTCTTTGCTTGCTGGTTTACAAACACCATCACGTCCCCGAACTCCATGTTGCCATCAACCAATACCACAGGCGTTTCTTCCTTTTGAAGGGAAACTGCCAAGTTTACGGCTATCATAGTAGTTCCAACCCCACCTTTCGGGCTGAAAACCGAAATAATTTTCCCTGATCTGTTCATCCCAACAGGTGCTGATCCGTTTCCAGGTTTTATGGTGTATGTAGTTTTTGATTTTTCTCGTTCTTCATGTGCCAGCTCGCCGGCTCTGCGGATTGCTCCAATCATCTCGTCCACAGATGGTGGTTTTGTGAGGAAATCGCGCGCCCCAGCCAGCATCGCACGCCGCATATAATTCGGATCCGATTGTATGGTTAATATAACGATCTGTGAATGCGGCACCTCTTCTCTAATCGTTTCAGTCGCGGTAATCCCGTCCATATCAGGCATATTGATATCCATCAGGATCACGTCCGGCTGCAGTTCCTTCGCTAGGTCAATCCCCTCTTGGCCATTGCGAGCTGCACCCACTATCTCGAAATCCGCTTCGAATTGCAGTAATTTCCGAATATTCTCTCGAGTTTCAGCGATATCATCAACGATCAGCACCTTGATCAAATCTTCATTGCTCATGGACTCTCTCCATTAGTTAGTTTCCCACCGCTTTGTTAAGGTCTGTTTTCTCTTTTATGGTTCAGGTGTAGGCACAACATCATTCGGTAATTCAGGTGGCAGCAGATCATCGACACGAGGTTCCATGCCATAAGGCAGCTTAACTGGAACAGGGATGTTGTACTGCGTGAGTAAGAAATCAAAAGTCGTCGCTTCAGTTTGCACGCGAGTATCGTCCCCGGAGGGTCTTAATGCCAGGGTAAGCTGCGCACCTGCATAAACCAGATAATTCAGTGTGACAGCATCCTGGGGATTCACTATCAAGGTGATCAGATCAGGCAGCTTGGGTTCAGCTTTGACCAACTCGGCCTCCACTGGGTATTCACTGGAGTAATCAACTGTTGATTCTGGATCCCCTTCCACTGGAGGCAGCTCCGGTGTTGGAGTCGGTTCCTCTTGGGTTTCATCCGTCAGCGGAAAATCACCCACACCCAAAACTATCGCATCCTGCAATAAGGTCTGGCTGACCAATCTTGGACGTTGACTTTCGGATGGGACAACATACAGTGTTTGCTCCAGCAGTGGATCTATCGCAGTCCTACCTATAACACTGGTTGGCCCCGCTCCAATTGTTTGAGCAGTGACTTTCGATAGATCTGTGTTTGCATCTACCGAAATATCTGTTTCTGTCTCAGCTCCAACCACTACACCAGGACCAGCCCCAAGCACAGCTGCATTCCTGTTTGGGGTAGCAGATTGGAAATCTGTATCCAAGTCCAGTATCAGTAAGGTTGCGATCACATTAACATGATCTCCTGGTTGAGGTGCATAAGAAACACTTGTCAACCGATTGATCGGAATCGATATGGCCACCATCCCTCGCGGTATGGATAGTGCTGCCAGGGAACCAGTTGCCGATAATTGGTCGGGGCTATCAACCACCATACTGCTGGTAAGCAGCATATTAGAATCCAGATCTACCCTGGCCTGCCTACCAACTACGGCAGCCATATCTGTAAAATAGCCTTCGATCAACATTTCCCTCGGGATTTCGATCGTCCCGAGAACAGTTTCATTGAGCAAATATCCTCGGGGTGTTTGTTGGGTTATGACGATTACTTCGACCATATCCACAACTGGTGCTTCTACGGTCTCAGTCACTGATTCACCGGTGCTCGACGGCAAGCCACGAAAATAGAATAGCGCGACTGCAGCCAACCCCAGGACCAATATTAACGCAATGATGAAAAATACGCGGCCTTTTCGCATGAATACCTCCATTACCTATGCGGACATACGATTTCACTTTGGCGTTATGATAAAACCATTCTATGCATTCTTGGCTAACAAGCCTGCAAACTTACAGAAACAGTAAGGGCCCCGATAATCAGGGCCCTACTGCAGCAACCATAAATCTAACTCCTATTGGATATCAAATACTTGCCATAATTGAGCTGAAAACGTTGCCAATTGCGGGTCCGAGCAGAGCTAAAATAACAATAACAACGACAGCTACTAAAACGAGGATCAAAGCGTATTCTACGAGACCTTGTCCTTTTTCTTTCGGAGCGAATAACATTGATTTTTACCTCCTTTCTCTAAGATTCTTCTCTGCGAAGTTGACAACATTATAGAGAATGGAGAGCATCATTGCCATAAGGATGGCGTTAAATTATCCTAACTTCTATGCAAGATTTGGATCACGCACTCCCAGGATCGAATCTGGTACTTTGAATGAAACTCGAGTACCTTCTCCAATCTGGCTAGCCAGATTGAATTCCCCGCTGGACATTTCCACCCGTTCTTTTATTAATTTTATACCCATGCCCTGTTCCTGCTCAAGGTCTTCGACTTCAAACCCCCTGCCATCGTCTTCTACCGAGACCATGACAAATGAATCCCCCACATCCATTTCGACTGTAATTTGGTTTGCCTGGCTGTGGTTGAGGGCATTCCTCAACAATTCCTGGATTGCCCTGAAGATCATAACTTCCAGGTAGGATTCCATTCGCCGTTCAGTACCAGTAACACCAAATTTTACTGAATTCCCCGAAGTATCCTGGATGGCTTCAGCATATTTCTTCACTGTGGGGATCAACCCCAAATCATCCAGCATCATTGGGCGCAGTTCAAAAATAAAATCTCTGATCTGTTGAAAAGTTTTCGATGCTGAATCCCGCAATGTGCCCAGTTCCTGGTAAGCTTGCTCTTTGTTAATATCGAACAGCCGCATGGCGATCTCTGTTTCGAGGATCAAATTTGATAAAGCCTGTGCTGGACCATCATGCATTTGTCGTGACAGCCTTAACCGTTCTGCTTCTTGAGATTGAATCAACATTTCCAGCAGCTCAACCGTAGCTGATCCACTCTTCGGATCCTTAATTGATACAGGTTCCTGGGAGAGAATATTCTCGATCATCTCCAGAAGTTCGATTTCATGTTGCAGGTGATCTTTATCACCGCGCAGCTTATCTACCTGACCCCTAAGGACAAACAATCTCCGTTGAGCATCCAGAGCTGCATCATAAGCTGAGCGTATCTCTTCGCGCGGTATTCTTTCAAATTGAGATTGAGCTCGCTGCAGATTTGTTGTAGATGTCGCATTGCGCTGGGTAAGTTTATTTACCTCTAATTCACTCTGCTCATGCAGCATTACGATTTCTTGATATTTTTGTCTTGCTGTCACCAACTGCTCAGCAATATTTTCCTGCATTTGTTCTGTTTCACTTTTTTCCGGAACTTCCACCTCTGAAATATCAGTTTGATTCATTCCTGAATCTCCTTGTCATCGTCTTGCAAACGCACCCAGCCCCTCTTCAGCGCATACAATGTGGCCTGCGTACGGTCATCAACATCTAATTTGCGTAGGATAGAGGTTACATGATTTTTGACGGTTTGATGGCTTATTCCAAGTGCCGTCGCGATCTCCTTGTTGCTCATTCCTTTGGTTAATTGTCCCAGAACTTCCATTTCCCTTTTAGATAAGGGTTCATACGACTCAGCGAACTCACTGTAAAAGCTGGCTTCATCATCACTGTCTGGTTTCAACCATTTTTCCAATTGCTTCGCGTCGAGTACTTCGTTGCCAATCACATAATTCCCTTTGACTATCTCGCGTACATTTTGCGCCAATACTTCCGGCAGGACATCCTTCCCACAGTATCCAGCTGCACCAACCTTCATTGCGTGCAATTTTTGTTCCGCATCATCGTATGCTGTCAACAGCATTATGCGTGTTGAAAATTTTTCATTGACCGCTTGCTGGGTTACCTGCTGCCCATTTATTCCCGGGAGATTAACGTCGACAATCGCTACATCTGGATTTAATATCCGTATTATTTCCAGTGCATCCTCTCCGTTAGTTGCCTCACCGGCAACGACTAAATCGGGTTCCAAGGATATCGTGTCCACGACACCCTGGCGGAACAATGGATGATCATCTACCACAACAACGCGTATTGGGTCCATAAATGCCTCACTATCTGGTCGGCTGATGTTTCGAAAGTATAGCATAGGAATATATGACTATCAACATACATCAGTTCAAGGGGATTCATTGCTGGTTCCACCTGTAGACAGTCATATTTTCGCCGCCCATTGCTGGGCTATAATTTTGATTGGTCTGATAAACTATGACGCCTCTTTGTGCTAAATCTGGGTACCATGCGGGAAAAGTAACCAGGTACTCAGCATCCTGTTCATTGATATATCTCTCCAGTGCTGTTTCATCTCGAATGAAGGGAATTACCTCTGGAGAAATCAAACCTGCCAAATCGATCAGATTTCGATCTCCATAATAACCAAGCGCACCAATATCATGAGCGGCCACAAGGGCATCTGGCTCGGTGCTCTCAGCTACCCATTTTGCAGTATTTACCATCTCGCTTTCGATCACGGCTACGTCCATTGCATACGCCTGGAACCCGAGAATCCAAAATGCCAACAAGATCACGATCGCACTCAAAAACCATGCCGGTCTGACAATTCGCCCCCACTTGCGCGGAGAAATCACATCCATCAACTCAAACATCCCGGCAATACCCAGCAAGCATAAGGCAGGGATCACTGGCATAACATAGCGACCATGTTGGTATGTAACAGGCAGTCGCAGCGCGAATAACAAAAAGTACCCAAAAATCCATACAAAAGAAAAAAACTCAGCCCACGCTTTTTCTGCCAATTTCCGATACCCAAACCAAAAAAAACCGGGCAGTAGGATAATTCCCACCCCAGTTAATGGCTGTCGAATTATATTCAAGAAGCGCTGCCATAATGGAGAATTCCGCAAAATAGCATATTCAGCCTGTTTGGCATAAAAGGTATTCGGCCAGAAATCCCCTGCTAGGACCCAATTGAATATTAGATATGGGAGTGTGAGCAGTAATACTCCAGCTACCAACCAGCTACCTTCCTTTATCTTCGTGGAGAACTTTGCCTTGCTCAACAGCAATGTCAACCCAGCGACTCCCAGCAAGGTAATTCCATCTGGACGCACCCAAACACCAAATCCAATCAATGCTCCAACTCCAAACCAGTTCCAACCTTGAGCATCAACCAAATCTCCGCTCTGCTTACTCAGTCGAATTACCCAAAGCAGAACGATCAATGCCACCAAGGCTGCCAGTAGAGTTTCCATTCCTGAACCTGCTGCCCAAGTTAAATGCCATTCAAAAATGATCAGCACACCGGCGAAAAATCCGAAAAGAGCATGTTTCGGCTCTAATTTCATGAAGCCATATGCTGCGGTTA
>DATKXE010000386.1:0-2678 GCA_035529195.1 Anaerolineales bacterium | reverse complement strand
TTATCTTCAGCTATGATTTCGCCTTAAATGAGTTGTTCACCGAGCTCCATGAGCTGAAAACCAGAGAGAATGCCGAAGACTATATTTCACGCTTATCGCAGGTCAATCACCAGGTCGACCAACTTCTCGAAGGGCTCAAATTACGTGAAGAGGCAGGTGTCATCGCCCCTGATTTCATTATCAGCATAGCCCAAAGCAACCTGCGCGAATACCTGGGGATGCGCTCCAATAATCCGGACACGATCGAACCACAGAAATTTCCCGTGTATTCAGTTTTCAACGAATCGATCGATGAAATTGCGGAATTATCAATGGATGAAAAAATGGCTTTCCGTGAAGCAGCCTTACAGGAGATTGAAATCTCCTTCATCCCGGGATATTTAAAATTGATTGATTACCTGGACTATCTTGAAACTATCGCTACAAGCGATGCTGGAGTCTGGAAATTCCCTAATGGGGAGCAATATTACGCCTATAAGCTGCGTGATGAAACCAGCACTGACCTGACACCGGAAGAAATCCACCAGCTCGGTCTGACGGAAGTCGACCGGATCAAAGCTGAAATGCGCCAGGTATTCAATGGATTAGGCTATCCGGCTGATGAAAGTTTCGGTGATTCCCTGGGACGCGCCATTCAAGAAGGCGGTACATACAATACATCTTCACAAGCCGGAAAAGACGAATACATCGCCGCTGTTGAAATCCTCATCGCCGAGGCTGATCAGAGGATGGGCGAGCTATTCGATATCAGTCCCTGGTGGGGTGGTGAAGTGGTTGGTGGGCCATATGGTGGTTACTACACACCGGGAGCTCCTGATGGTTCACGCCCAGGTGCTTATCATGTCGGCACCATGGGATCAAGCCTAAACAGGTTCATCGAACCCACCATCGCTTACCACGAAGCCGTCCCTGGCCACCATTACCAGATCGCCACCGGCCAGGTGATGGACGTGCCCATGTTCCGCAAAGAAGGTGGGCATAATGGTTATGTCGAAGGTTGGGCTTTGTATGCTGAACGCCTGGCTTATGAAATGGGTCTCTACGAGGATGATCCCTATGGGAATATCGGCCGCCTGCAAATGGAGCTGCTGCGCGCCGTGCGCCTGGTGACCGACACCGGTATCCACTCAAAGGGTTGGACTCGCCAGGAAGCAAGATCTTACATGGACCAGGCGATGGGTTCACCTGGCTTCTTCTCACATGAAGTTGAGCGCTATATTGTAATCCCTGCCCAGGCGACCGGCTACAAGATCGGCATGCTGAAGATCCTCGAACTGCGCCAGCGCGCGATGGATACCCTTGGAGACGATTTCGACATCAAGGAATTTCACAATATCGTGATCGGCAACGGCAGTCTGCCGTTGGAGATCCTGGAGCAGCTGGTTGATGATTACATCGCAGATTTTCAATCCAAATAATTTCCGGGTTGATTAGACGTTTTGCGGCTCCATAATCGCTTACACTTCAGTTCAAAGTCAGGGGCTACCTGATATTTCGTGAGATCATCAGTGAGCAACCGATGGCCATCAACAGGGGTGAGGCCCTGATGGTCGAAGGCATGCTGATCTAGTTATCCAAGGAGCTATACCAGAGATTGAAGAAAACGACATATGATCCCAATATCTGGACTCTGGTAGAGCACGTCGCGGAGATCGTCAACGGTCGCGGCATCCGCAACCTGCCCGATAAATTTGATACTCAGCTCAAAAACGGGGATGAGGTAGCCATCTTCTCCCCTATGGCTGGGGGGTAGCCAGAACTAGAAATTAATAAATCCACCTGGCTTGTGTCATTTTGACCGCGGGGATCGAGCTCCCTCTCCACTAAGCAGCTGCCATCAAGGGAGAAGGAAAGTGGAACGAGTTTCTCCAGGAAATGCATGATCTCCTATTTCATCATCATGGATCTTTCCTTAAATACGATGACCCGGGTTTCAGAAAACCTATCTGAATAAAGGCAGTACACCAGCTGCGTAAATATATTTTCTGATACTTTTTCTTATCCAGGTGCTGTTAAGGCAGTTGACCAATTACCTGCGCCAATTCTTCTTCCGAGAACGCTCTCAACGTCGTAGTGCGCACATTGCCACCAGCCCCTAGTGCCATTAAGAAACCCATTGCTACCTGATCGTTGGGCGCTTCGGCGATTCCCACGTAATCATACTCCCCCATGCACATATAGAAACCGATTAATTTACCTCCCATTTCTTCGAGTTGGCTGATCGATTTCGCCGTCCTTTCAGGTGCATTCTTGATATCTTTGATCCCCTGTTCAGTCATATTCATCAAGGTAATGTAAGTTGGCATTGATATATCCTCCTTCTATCTTCAGAAACAGCAGCTGGTGTACCACCCTTTTAACATGGGTATTAAAAATACCGCTGAAAATAATTCAGCGATTTCAATAATCCAGTCTGATAACCGGATCTCAGTAATGCTTACACGCCATTAAAGTTTGCCAGGATGCGATTCTTTATATTCCAACTTCATTATATATCAATTCTTGTCTTTTTCAAGCCGGGATACTTTTTCTAAATACTAAGTATGGGCATGTTTGAAAAACCACCCTACCTCCGGGGATAGTAGGCAGGTTTCTATACCTGCCGTTAACAAATCTGCCGTCATTATCAATTGTGGCTATACCGGCGGCTATGGAAAGCCGCCCTACGAAATCCATCT
>DATKXE010000385.1:0-6780 GCA_035529195.1 Anaerolineales bacterium | reverse complement strand
GGAGGTGTCCCAAACAAGCAAATCCTGCTTGAGGAAATGGTGATGCTCTGGCTGGCGAATATGAATCCTGCTTTCTCACCTTATCTGGAATTATTTGATGATTCGGATATGGAGAAGAATACGGAATACCGCGAGATCCTTACCAGCTTAAAGGATTTTTTTGAGACCCAACCAAAATTTGGACCTGAAGAACTCAACCTGATTGATTTGCTGCGCGCTCCAGCGATCGCTGTTCCTCACTCATTATCAGGACAGCTTGATTATATTCGAGCGAAATGGGGCTACTTATTGGGGGACTATGTTTTCCGATTGTTGAGCAGCCTGGATTTGATCTCTGAGGAAGACAGAGCAATTTTTAAAGGACCTGGACCTGCCCGGATATATGATTATGCTGGTTTGGATTTGGAGATTGAACGCTTTAGTCCAGATAGTGATTGGATGCCATCAGTGGTGCTGATCGCAAAGAATATTTATGTCTGGCTTGATCAACTCTCAAAGCAATACAAGCGGCCAATTCACCGCCTGGACCAGATACCAAACGAGGTGCTTGATCAGCTCGCAAATTGGGGATTCAATGGATTATGGCTGATTGGTCTGTGGGAGCGCAGTTCCGCTTCACAGCGAATAAAGCAGCTGCGGGGAAACCCGGATGCGGTTGCTTCAGCTTATTCCCTTTTTGATTACCAGATCGCAGGAGATTTGGGTGGAGATGAGGCTTACCGGGACATGCATTATCGATCCTGGCAACGCGGGATGCGCCTGGCATCTGACATGGTACCTAATCACATGGGAATTGATTCGCGCTGGGTTATCGAACACCCCTATTGGTTCGTCTCGGTTGATTCTGCGCCTTTCCCCTCATATTCGTTCAATGGAGCCAATTTATCTTGGGATGAGCGAGTTGGAATTTTTATCGAAGATCACTATTTTGATAATACAGATGCGGCAGTTGTATTCAAGCGAGTTGACCAGTGGAGTGGGGACACGAAGTACATTTATCATGGCAACGATGGCACCAGCATGCCGTGGAACGATACCGCCCAACTTAATTATTTATTACCCGAGGTGCGGGAGGCAGTGATCCAAACCATTCTAGAGGTCGCCCGGAAGTTCCCCATCATCCGCTTTGATGCTGCCATGACTTTAGCAAAGAAGCATTACCAGCGTCTGTGGTTTCCGGAACCAGGAAAAGGGGGAGCGATTCCTTCGCGGTCAGAATATGGATTATCCAATGAGCAGTTTCAAGCAGCTTTCCCGGTAGAGTTTTGGCGGGAAGTTGTCGACCGGGTAGCTCAAGAAGTGCCAGATACTTTGCTTCTGGCAGAAGCCTTCTGGCTGATGGAAGGGTACTTTGTGCGAACTTTGGGAATGCACAGGGTCTATAACAGCGCCTTCATGAACATGCTGAGGGACGAGAAAAACCAGGAGTACCGTTTAGTCATAAAGAACACCCTTGAATTTGATCCCGAAATCCTAAAAAGATATGTGAATTTTATGAATAATCCGGATGAACGCACCTCGGTTGACCAGTTTGGGAAAGAGGATAAATATTTTGGAATTTGTACTCTCATGGTTACCATGCCAGGATTACCCATGTTCGGTCATGGCCAGATCGAGGGATATTCGGAAAAATATGGAATGGAATTCAGGCGTGCTTATTGGGAAGAAAGTCCAGATCCTGAACTGGTTGATCGCCACCAGCGCGAGATATTCCCTCTGCTGAGAAAACGCTATTTATTTGCAGAGGTGGCGGAATTTTGCCTCTACGATTTCTTCACTGCAGAGGGCAATGTAAACGAAGATGTTTATGCCTACTCGAATAGACGTGGGGAAGAAAAAACCTTGATCGTCTACCACAACCGGTATGCAAACGCACGTGGTTGGATCAAAAATTCTGCAGCGACATCCTTGAAATCTGGGGTAAGTGATGAACGTCACCTGATCTCGAGGAGTTTGTCACAAGGGTTAGACCTCGATCCTGGTGAGGATCATTTTACGATCTTCCGAGACCAGGTGACTGGATTTGAGTATATTCGTAACAACCGGGATCTGAATGAGCAGGGTCTTTATCTTGACCTAGGAGCATATAAACGCCATGTGTTCGTGGATTTCCGTCAGGTTCAGGATAACGAGTGGCACCAATATAGCCAGCTGAACGAATACCTGGATGGAAGAGCTGTACTCAGTATTGAAGAATCTCTGAAAGAGATCGTCTTGCAGCCGGTACATTTTCCTTTCCGGGAACTGACCAATGTGGATATGCTGCAAAGATTGCTTTCAGCGCGCCAGGTGGATACCAAGGGAGCGATGGATCAAGACTTGATTAGTGAAGTCGAGCAAAAATCTGCTCACTTGCTTACGGAGATCAGTGCTTTGGTAGGGGGAGTTAAGGATGAACAAGAGATTCAAAAATGTGCCCAGGATGTCCGTCGAACAGTGCAGGCGATCCTCATGCTCTCTGAATTGAGGAAATCCAGCTCTCGGAGTACGCGCCGCAACTTCAAATCAGGAGTCAACCGGGTTTTGAAAGACTTAAGCCTGGATGATAAAGATTTGGTCAATTGGTGCGTACTTCTGGGGTGGGCATTCACGAAGAATTTAGGATATTTGATGGGTGATCAAGGTGCTGCCGAAAGGAGCCAAAGCTGGATCGATGAATGGCTCTTGGGCCGCATCCTGGTCAGCTCCTTCGCCGATCTTGGAATAAGTGAGCAGCAAGCATGGCTTTCCGTCAGCACGATAAAGATTCTGATCCAGCATCAGAATTGGTATGAAGTGGGTGGTCCACGGTCAAAACGCAATTTCCGCATCCTGGAAAAGTTGCTCGTGGATGAATACGTACAGGGATTCCTGCAGGTCAATCGCCACCAGGGAATACTGTGGTTCAATAAAGAAAAATTCCAGGAGTTGTCAGCCTGGATGGTGAGAGTTGCAGCGGTGAAAGGGATCAATGAATGGGGTCTGGATGCTGAAGAGACCCGCGAACAGATTGCAGGATGCTACCAAATTATCCGCAAGCTGCAGAAAGCTGAAACCAAATCAGATTATCAGGTAGAAAAACTATTGGAAATGGTGGAATGATCAACTGGAGGGGGAAAACGAGCTGCTTCAAATCTTGGGGTGAAAGCCTGATCCAGGTGAGGATACATGTTCTTCAGCTTCCCAGGTTCGTGAAAACTGCTGGCTGAACACTTGATCTGCCCTCAAACCAGTCATTGGACTGACAACATGGCGTAAATCAGCAAGCGCCTGGGATGAGAGATCATCACCAGTTGCAATGCGTGCCAAGCGGACAGCCTGGGCTGCATAGGTGATTACATTTTTGGGTTCGATCCGATCGAAATCTTCGAAAAACCAACCACATGATGTGAAAATTCTTTGGCGTTCGCGCTGTGACTCGAGCATTAGATAGATGCGCCAAACTTGTTCGCTGGTCAGGGTTTGATTTGCCATTTCCGAGATTAACTGTCTTACCTCGATTTCCCCAAGCATGACATGAATGTAGCGCTCACGGAGTGTGCGTGGTTTGGATATCAAGGGGTAAACAGTATCAAAGTACAAACTGTCTAATGCAGTAGCCAATTGATTTAGGGAATACCGTAATCGTGATTTCCAGCGTCCATCCTGGGGTGTACAGGCACACTCACCAGTCCACCGGGCGATGCCGTGATGGCAGGACCAGGAGGTTCGCTCGCGAATGCGGATAGTTTTAGTCGCAGGGTGCGTTTCAAGCCACAGCCCAGGGTAGGAGCTGTCCAGTCCAACTGTTGAACTGGCTCCATCGAGTAGCTGGGAGAGAAATTGCTCCCGGAATGGTTGGTGATGCCCGTAAAGCTCCCCATCAGAGACTAACAAGATGAATTGATCCTGGGAATTTTTTGCTTTGTGATTCTTGTAATTTGGAGCCAGCTCAACCTCAGCGAACAGGTCGGCATTAGCTGTCGCTTCCGGAGAAAAACTTATACGCGTACTTAAATCACGGTGGTAGAAAAATACCACTATGCTTCCACCGCCGGGAAGTAGAACCCGGTATGGCTCGGTTGGGTCGAGATTATCTGCGTCGGCCTGCCAGGGAGCAAGGATTGTATATTCAATTCCCAAATTTGACAAAATCGACAGGACCTCGTAATCAACAGCGGTTTCTGGCAACCACATTCCGCGCGGAGGATGTCCGAAACGGTGGTTAAAGTCCGCAATTCCCCATATCGTTTGAATGATCTTATCCGAAGATGAAGCCAGCGGCAGGATGGTGTGGTTGTAAGACTGTGCGATGGCATTCCCGACACCATGCTTTTTATAATTCGATCGCTCTTGATTTATGATTTGTTGGTAAGTGATTGGATCCTGGGTTTGCAGCCAGGAAAAAAGGGTGGGACCGATATTAAAACTAATCTTTGAAAAATTTTGCAGCCGCGCATTTGGCAGGTAGCATTCCTCAAGGATGCGTTCATTCCAGTTGTTGTATGGAGCTGCACCGATTTCTTGGGGGATCAGGCCGGTTAAAGGATCTTCACGTGGGGGTTGGTAGAAATGTCCATGAATGCTGAAAGCTTGAGTGGGCATGTATTCGATGGGTTATGATCGTAGAGTATTAAATCAAAAAGCGATTATATCAGCTCTGCGGAGGTTCAAATCGTGAGTTAAGAGGAATTTGTATAATTTCCTTCCCAGAGAAGAGATAATTAGATGCAACCATATGGAAAGAAGTGTTCAGGAAAATTTTTCGTGTAAAATTAGACTCATCCCAACGGGTAAGAATATGGAGGAGTGAAAATGAAAACACGTGCAGTGATCATGGCTGGAGGTGAGGGTTCACGATTAGGCACCCTGACAGCCAAGCGAACCAAACCCGCAGTGCCGTTTGCTGGAAAATACCGCATCATCGATTTCACTCTTTCAAATTGCGTTAATTCAAATTTGTTTGATATCATGATCCTGGCTCAGTACCGCCCTCATTCGCTGATCGACCATATCGGTGCAGGTGGTCCTTGGGATCTAAATCGTGATTTCTCCGGTGGAGTGCGCATGTATTCTCCATATAAAGCGCGGGGATCATCGGATTGGTATCTGGGAACTGCAGATGCCGTACAGCAAAATTTTCGTTTTATCAAGCAGTCATATCCAGATTTCGTCTTGATCCTTTCAGGCGATCATATCTATGTTATGAACTATGATGCCTTGATTGCCTTTCATGTCGACCATCAGGCTGATGTGACCATCTGTACGATTCGGGTTCCACGAGACGAAGCTTCACGATTTGGTATTCTAAGTGTTGACAACAGCTTCCGGGTAACAAATTTTGAAGAAAAACCCCTGGAACCCAAGTCGGATCTTGTCAATATGGGGGTTTATCTGTTCAATATCGATCTGTTGGATAAGGTGTTGTGGGAAGACCGTGGGCAAAATGAAAGCAGTCATGATTTTGGAAAGGATATATTGCCCCGTCTGGTTGCCGAGGGCTCACGCGTATACGCATTTCCTTATTCCGGATACTGGGTGGATGTTGGTACAGTTGATTCCTACTGGAAAGCGCATATGGATTTATTGGCCGAAATGCCTCCAATCGATCTCAACGATCGCTCATGGGTGATCCACACCCGCACTGAGGAGCGCCCACCGGTCAAGATCTCCTCTGGGGCGCAGGTACGAGACAGCATGATATCCGATGGTTGTGTACTCTCATCTGGGGCGATTGTTGAGCGGAGCGTCTTGTCACCCGGGGTGAGGGTGCTGCCAGGTGCAGTGATTCGAGAGTCGGTGGTCCTCACCGATGCGGTGATTCAATCTGGAGCTAAAGTAGAACGTGCCATTGTCGATAAACATGTAATCATCGGTGAGAATGCTGTAATTGGTGGAATAGATCTATCCCTGGAGCCGAGCATCACTATGATCGGGAAGAACAGTCATTTGCCGGACAGGATTATGGTGGAACCAGGTGCGGTGATAGGAACAGATGTGATCCCATCTGACATAACTTCAAATCTGGTACGCAGCAGCGATTATATCCAAACCAAGAGGTTGGCCTATGAAGTTTGAGCGATTTTCAGGTATCCTCCTCCATCCAACCAGCTTACCGGGACCATTCGGGATCGGTGATTTGGGTCCTCAAGCACACCGCTGGATCGATTTTCTGAGCAAGGCTGGTTGTGGGTTGTGGCAGGTATTACCCCTTGGTCCCACAGGCTATGGAGATTCTCCTTACCAAAGTTTTTCCGCCTTTGCGGGTAACCCATATTTGATCAGCCCGGAGGAGCTATTGGATGAGGGTTTGCTGCATTCCAATGACCTGATCAATCCCCCGAATTTACCATCGGAGAGAGTTGATTTTGGAAAGCTGATCCCATGGAAAAATGGATTGCTTGACCGAGCTTATATTCAATTCCAGCAAGCTGCACCCAAAGAGTTGCTCTCGGATTTTATAGATTTCAAATCCAGTCACTCCTATTGGCTGGATGATTTCTGTTTATTCATGGCATTAAAAGAAGCCCATGGGGGAGGCTCGTGGGTAAATTGGCCGCGATCTTTGTTAAGCCGAGATCCCAGTGCGTTAATGGAAGCTCGAGAAAAACATTCAATAGCCATTCAGCGGCAAGAATTCCGCCAGTTTATCTTTCACAGACAATGGGGTTCGATCCGGGAGCACGCTAATCAGGAGAATATCCGCATCATCGGGGATATCCCAATTTTTGTGGCGCATGATAGTGCTGAGGTTTGGGCTCATCCAGAGCTGTTTAATCTTGATCGGCAGGGTAATCCAAAAGCTGTGGCTGGAGTTCCTCC
>DATKXE010000384.1:0-2780 GCA_035529195.1 Anaerolineales bacterium | reverse complement strand
CATTCGTTTCTATGCAGAAGATATTCTGATCAAATCATGATTCAAACGACGTCCCAATAATAATCAGGTTCACCAGTAATTCATCGCATCCTGGAATAATATCTTCAGATCGGCTGCATTTGCTTGCCTGGGCGAGAGTTTGGTAAGCCGGTGCTGCAGCAGCGTTCCATCTACAAGTTGATCCACATCTTCAGTATTGAAGCCCACAGCCTGCAACCCGTTGGGCATTCCAGTTTGCTGCATCAGGTCAATAATCTCATTGGCGAGCAATTCACCAGCATCATCTGGGCCAATATCAGTAGTGTCTACTCCCATTAATTCCGCGGCATACAGGTGCCGCTCTGGATCAGAGGGAGCTGTAAAACCGAACACCGCAGGAGCGTTGAGGGTGACCGCCATACCGTGTGGAATGATGGGGTGATCCGTGTGGTACCCATTGGGGAAATAATCGCGCACCATTCCAGAAACAGGATACGACATGGCATGAGGCAAATGTACTCCTGCATTGCCAAACCCGATCCCCGCAAAACAGGATGCCAGAAGCATCTGACCGCGTGCTTCATCATCCGTTGGATCTTCAATAACCCGCACAATATTGTGAGCAACCATCTCGATTGCACGTGAAGCCCAAATGTCGCTGATTGGGTTGGCGCCTTGATAAGGCGGACGCAAACCAGGATTCTTAGGAGATTCTCGTTTATGATACGGGACTGCAGTTAGCGATTCCAAGGCATGGCAGAGCACATCCCATCCTGTACAAGCTGCAACCATCTTTGGTAATGTGCGGGTGTTATCGGGATCCACGATACCCATCACCGGGCGAAGCGCCGGGTGGGAGATCCCGGTCTTGGCGTTTAATTCTTTGTAATCAAAAATCGCGACACCTGTGGTTTCGCTGCCTGTTCCAGCAGTAGTGGGAATTGCGATTAAAGGTGCCAACTGACCCGGTACCGGTCGCCCCTCTCCTATCGGGGGATTTACATAGATCAGGAAATCATCAGGATAGCTCGCATAGAGATTTGCAATTTTAGCCGTATCAATCGTCGAACCTCCCCCAACAGCTACGTAACCGTCAAAATTTCCACCAATCGCAAAATTGATCGCCTCATTAAATGAAAGGTCAGTAGGTTCAATGCTCACACTATCGAATAGAACTGCCTCGATACCTTGGTGCCTCAGCGATTCCAGCGTGATATTAACAGGAGAACAACCTGCCAGGTTTGGATCAGCCAGGACCATCACACGCTTGGCACCCAGTGTCTGCATGTCAAAACCAACTTCACGCGTCACCCCAGATCCATACTTGATGTTGGACATTTTCATTACGAATGCGGTTTCATTTTCCATCCGCGCAATCCTCCTTAATCTGAGGAAATTTAAATCAATGGATTCCCTTTGAAGAGGTCCATCGATTTACGTTTTATATAATTCGGATGCGAAATCGTTTAGATTACGCTTTGGGAGATCCTACCCAGAATACCATGGATAAGCGAACCGCTTTGCTGCGCGATTAATTCGGCAAACAGCGTCTATTTGAGCAGCCTGGATCCTGGAAATTCTCTCAGTCAAGCAGTAAGTGGGGCTTCGAGCTCGGCGATATCAGCGTCACTTAACCTGAGTTCAGCCGCATTCATCACACCATCAACTTGTTTCACACTCCGTGCTCCCACAATTGCACCCGTGACCGCAGGATGGTTGAGAGTCCAGGCTATCGCGACTTCTCCTACTGAACGCCCATAACGAGCACCAATAGATGCTAATCGATCAACAAGCACGAGATTTTGGGAGAGCTTCGGTTCAAGGAATTCAGGATCACGTTGGCGCCAATCATTATCAGGCAGGTTGGCAGCCCTTTCGCGAGTCATTGCACCAGTGAGCAGTCCCGAATACATCGGGGAATATACGATTACTCCGATCTGAGCCTGCTGGCAGTAAGGGAGAATATCCGCTTCGATCTCCCTGCGCAGAAGCGAGTATGGCGGTTGAAGGGATGTGAGCGGAGCAATAGCCTGTGCTCTTTGCATCTGCTGGACATCGAAGTTGGAGACTCCAATCCAGCGTACTTTTCCTTCCGTTTGCAATTTCGCCAACATCCCCCAGGCTTCATCGATATCCTCCATAGTCTCGGTTGGCCAGTGAATCTGGAGCAAATCAATAGCTTCTACCTCAAGCCTGCGAAGACTGTCCTCACATTCCTCATGGATCGACTCAGCAGCAAGATTTTTATGGATCTTCCCCTGATCATCCCAGCGCAGACCGCACTTCGTGAAGATATAAGGTGTGGAACCGGACCATCCTGCAATAGCCTTCGCAATGATCTCTTCCGAGTGGCCCACACCGTATCCAGGCGCAGTATCTATCCAGTTGATACCCAATTCAAGTGCGCGATGAATAGCCTCGATGGAAGCCTGGTCATCTTGTGGTCCCCAGGAAAATTCATAGCCAGTACCCCCAATTGCCCATGCTCCGAAACCGATGGTTGTGATATTGAGATCTGAATTGCCTAGCTGTTTCGTTTGCATTTTTATCCTCCAGATTCAAGGAAGTCTCATTATTTTTAATAATGATATCATTCATTAGTGAGGGGAATCTTCAAACCCTGAAACGATCATAGATTTGTTTATTGACTGACTTTAATGCAGGATATATCTCATTATAAATCTCAAATAACTCTGCATATAATGATGTCAATTTCGGATTGGGTTCAAATACTTTCCCAGGTTTATAAACCCGTGAGGCAGCTTCCTGTATATTCTTGTAAAGACCCACGCCTGTTCCTG
>DATKXE010000383.1:0-7440 GCA_035529195.1 Anaerolineales bacterium | reverse complement strand
TACTTACGGCTGCACGAAAAAGCCCGGGAGCTGCCCCTCGAAGTTCTCGCAGATATTGTCCGTCTGGGTGAACAGGTCGAATGGGGTGGTTATTTAGGCTTCCGGGTTGCCCTCCAGGAACGATCGCAAGAAACCATCCATCCCCACCAGACCGCACGAACTTTCAGCGGTCCCTGGTTTGGCGAGGATAGAGCAGAGAGAGGTTCGCCACCCTTAGCACCCAACCCTGAATTTCAGGCGCTTGATCCGGAAGAAGTATCAGCGATTTTGGAATATGGCGGTGCTTTTGCCCATCATTTTCCGGATTACGAGTTTCGACCCCAACAGGTGGAGATGGTTCGAGCAGTTACCGAGGCACTTTCTCAGGAGCGCCACCTGCTGATAGAGGCCAGCACAGGCATCGGTAAGTCATTCGCTTACCTGATCCCAGCTGCGCTGTTTTCGACCGCCAATAATGCCCGGGTGGTGATCTCCACCAACACCATCAACCTGCAAGACCAGTTGATCCATAAAGATGTCCCAGATTTACAGGAGGCTTTAGGTCTTAATTTCAATGCGGCAGTGCTCAAAGGGCGAGGAAATTACCTCTGTCCCCGCCGTCTGAAAAATTTTCATCGTCATGGCCCGGAATCGGGTGAGGAAATGCGCGTCCTGGGAAAACTCATGGTTTGGATGCTGGAGTCGCAATCGGGCGACCGTGCCGAACTCAACCTTAACGGTGCTCCCGAAAGAGACGTCTGGCAGCGAATATCAGCCAATGATGAAGCCTGCACACAAGAGACCTGCCTGAACCGCACTGGCGGCGCCTGTCCTTTTTACCACGCCCGTTTGGCAGCACAGAGCGCACATATCGTCATCGTTAACCATGCGCTGCTGCTGGCAGATGTCGCTACAGGCAACCGGGTTTTGCCGGAGTACGACTATTTGATCATCGACGAAGGTCACCATCTTGAAGATGCCTCCACGAACGCCCTCTCATTCCGGGTTTCTCAGTTCGAGATCGTTCGCATGCTGCGCGAACTCGGCAGCACCAGTTCTGGAGCTTTGGGTTGGGCTCTCAAGTCAGTTGAGAATCTGTTGTCTCCGTCTGATCTGGCAGCATTTAACCAGATTGCCAGCCGGACAACAGATTTCGCCTTCCAGTTCGAACAGCTTTCACAGCAGTTCTTCTCAGGTCTGGATAAATTCTTGCTTGAAATGCGTGAAGGGCAGCCAGTGGGTCAATATGCTCACCAGGAGCGAATTCTACCAGCCTCCCGTTCGCAACCCGGTTGGGATGAAGTCGAAGCAAACTGGGACAACGCCGAAGGTGCTTTGGGAAGCCTGCTGGAAAACTTGGGGATGATTGCACAGGCTCTCGCCGATTTAGTGGATGTGCTGTCCGAGGAAAGCCAGGATTTATACAACCAGATCAGCTCCCTGTTTCGCCGCTTCAGCGAACTGCGGGAAAATCTCAATGGATTCGTGTTCGAACCTCAGACCAACACCATTTATTGGGTGGAGGTCAGACCTGATGGACGCATGCCCTCCCTGCACACAGCTCCGCTCCATATTGGTCCCTTGATGGAGCGTTTTCTCTGGCACGAAAAAGCTGCGGTAATCCTGACTTCTGCTACTTTAACCGCCGCTGGTGAATTTGATTATCTGCGGGAAAGACTCCAGGCTGTGGATGCATACGAACTGGCTTTGGGATCACCCTTTGATTATGAAAACGCCACCCTGCTTTATCTGGTGAATGACATCCCTGAACCGAAACAAAGATCCGCGTACCAGCGCGCAGTCAACCAGAGTATCTTGAATTTATGCCGCACGACTGGAGGTAGGGCCCTGGTGTTGTTCACATCCTATGCCCAATTGCGCGCGACTTCCCAGGCCATTTCTCCCCATCTTGCGGAAGATGGCATCGTAGTGTACGAGCAGGGAGAAGGAGCTTCACCGCACTCATTACTCGAATCCTTTCGCAGCGCAGAAAAAGCGGTTTTACTTGGCACGCGCGCATTCTGGGAGGGAGTGGATGTGCCCGGCGAAGCACTCTCTGTGCTGGTTATCGTTAAACTGCCTTTTGATGTCCCCTCTGACCCGATCGTGGCTTCCCGGGCAGAAACTTTTGAAGATCCCTTTTATCAGTTCACCCTCCCTGAAGCCATCCTGCGCTTCAGACAGGGTTTTGGCCGTCTGATCCGCACCCAATCTGACCGGGGTGTGGTTGTCGTTCTCGATCAGCGGGTGCTCAGCAAAAGCTATGGACGCCTATTCATCGAATCGCTGCCCAACTGCACGATGAATGTCGGACCGCTCAGCGATCTGCCCCGCGCAGCTAAAAACTGGTTAAACCTATAACCAAACCCCAAATCTAGATCATCTAATCCTGTTATTCCACTCCGGAAACCTGGCCAATCCCGGGAACTGATCAGGATTATCTATTCCGGGTTCTAATGACGAAATAGATGATCATCCCACCTGCGGCGATCAAGCCCAGCGGCCAGAGAATCGCAAACAGGTTGTATACAGCCAGTGTGACGAAGATGCCGACCAAAATCAACACCACCGCCGGGATGAAGGCCCAGCGCATGCGGCCGTGTTCGGTGGGCACAAAACCCAGCACACCGAAAGTCAATCCCAGGCCGATCAAGAATATACCGCCTGATTCAAAGCCCAGCAATAACATTGCTGCCAAGCTGATTAAGACACCAGCCGGGATCAGGGCCCACCAATTCTTGAAATTGATCAAGAAGATCAGCAAGAATGCCAGGCCGATTCCTCCCAGCGCGATTACCCCACCGAAATCATCTGACAGCCAGGGATATGCCTGCTCCAGGAAAATAATCGTCCCGCCAATCAACAATCCAAAAGCCGGGAACAGCGCCCACCATTGTTCTCGATCAGCGAAAAACACCGATAGAAATGCAAGACCTCCGATCCCGAGAAGGATCGCCCACTGGTAATCCCCGATCGTGATCGTACCGATACTATTAAGCAAGAATAAGATCCCAGCTAAAATCAACAATAAACCCCACAGCACGCGTAAAATAGGCCACTTCATCTCTACACTCTCCTTTCGATTAAGGTGCAGCTTGACTGCGGATGGGACTTAATGCCGAGGCTACCAGCTCCTGTTTCATTCTCCATAAATTTTCCGTTAATGACACGTGGTAAATATGCGGGTTCATCAAGCGGCGGACTCCCGCGTCTAACCTTTCAACATCTGCATCTCGGCGCTGGCGCAGCTCGTCGATAGGAGGTAATTCAGCCACCAATCTTCCCTGGTTTAATATATCGACGAGCAGGGGTTCTACTTCGGCCACCGAATCCGCAGATAATGTCCTGTATTTTGAGGCGCGTGCAGGGTGGCGCAGGACGATATCTGTATGATCTCTGGGTCGTTCATCTTCCAGGCTCAGCAAATCCGCAGTAGCTTTGCCGCGCTGATCATAAATGCGCCAGGCGAGCTTATGCCCAGGATTGGGAGTTTTACTTTGAGATTCGGATATCTTCAGTGCTGGAACCCAGGTGCCATCATCGCACACTGCTACCAATTTGTAGACCCCACCCAGAGCCGGATCGCCATCTGAGACGATCAAGCGGGTGCCAACGCCATACACCAGGCGATTGATCAGCTGCTCTGCCTGCACGCCGTAGCGGGGGGCTTCCTCCTGGATCTGGGTTAATATCTGCCAGATGACCAGCTCATCCAAATTATTGGACAGCACAATTATGGTATCGGGAAAACCTGCCTGGTCCAGCATCCTGGCTGCTTGAATGCTTAGATAGGCTAAATCGCCTGAATCCAGACGTACACCAACCGGTTTGTGACCTTTGCGGCGTAATTCTTCGAATACCCTGATGGCATTCGGGATACCGCTTTCCAGGGTATCAATTGTGTCTACCAGCAGCAGGCAATCGTCTGGATACACATCCGCATAAGCCTGGAAGGCATCCAGCTCCCCCTGTCCCAGGGCCATAAACAGCTGCACCATGCTATGTGCATGTGTACCTTTCGGTTGGATGCCGAGTACATGGGACATACCCACATTGGAGGTAAAATCTGCTCCCCCAATCAAGGCAGCCCGTGTTCCAGCGTTGGCGCCTTTATCCTGGCCACGGCGCAAACCGAATTCAAGCATCACCTTGCCCCGCCCGCTTTCTTTGATGCGGGCAGCTTTCGTAGCGATCAAGGTCTGGTAGTTAATGCGGTTGAGCAGGGATGTCTCCAGTATCTGGGCGATCGCCAGTGGACCCTGAACAACAGTCAGAGGCACGTTGGGATGCACTACCCGGCCTTCCGGGATTGCTTGCAGGGAGATAGAATCAAAATTTCCATTCGCTCTCAGCCAGTCCAAAAAATCATCTGCAAATACCCTGCCGCCAATTCGATTTTTCTGGCTTTTCAGGTACTGGATATCTTCATCCCGGCAGCGAGTAGCCTGCATCCAATCGACCAGCCATTCTAGCCCCGCTGTGATGCAGTAACCAGCTTGGTGCAGCCCGTAATCTGGATAGCTGCGGAAAAAGTGATCAAATTGACCCATTTTCTCATGCAGTCCCATGCGGAAGTACAGCTGGGCCATAGTTAGTTGGTATTCGTCCGTGTACAAAAAACCCTCCGCGGTCTCCCGTTCGTTTGGATTCATCCATCAGCTCCTGCCAGCCATTAAGGATGCTGCCGATAATGATTTGCGATCTGAACGCCGTTTCATCAATTTTTCAATCTCCACACCCCAGAAGACGATCGTACTCAAGACCAGGCAGATCAGCAGTTCTTGCCAGGATAGCGCATTGGTCTTGAATATCGATTGCAGAAACGGGATATAGACTACAGCCAACTGCAGTACCAGGGTTAGCAGCACCGCATTCAGCATCGACTTATTTGAGAGCAATCCTATCTTAAAGAGCGATTCGCGTTCGGATCGCAGGGCGAGCGCATTTCCCATTTGGGATAAAACCAGTGTGGTAAAGATGATCGTCTGCCAGTTGGGATTCCCCTGCGACCAGTAGTAATAACCCACACCCAGAGATACCAAACCCATCAGGATGCCGACCCATAAAATTTGGCGTGCCATGCCGCGGCCAAACACGTTTTCGTCCGGAGGATAAGGAGGACGCTGCATGACGTTTTTCTCAGCGGGTTCAATCCCTAAAGCCAGGCCTGGCAGGCCATCTGTGACCAGGTTGACCCACAAGATCTGCAGGGGCAACAGGGCAAAAGGCATCCCGATCAGGGGTGCAATTAACATGACCCAAATTTCTCCTGCATTGCTGGTCATGGTGTAAGTGAAAAATTTGCGGATATTATCATAGATGCGGCGCCCTTCCTCAACCGCCGCAACGATGGTGGCAAAATTATCATCCAGCAAGATCATATCTGAAGCTTCTTTGGCCACATCAGTCCCGGTGATGCCCATGGCGACCCCGATATCGGCCGCGTTTAAGGCGGGAGCATCGTTTACCCCGTCTCCGGTCATGGCAACGATCTCCACCTGGTCCTGCAGAGCCTTGACAATCTTTAATTTATGTTCCGGAGAGACCCGGGCATAAACATCGACTTCACATACAATTTCCTTGAGCTGCGCCTCGCTCAATTGCTCCAATTCCTGGCCTGTCATTATGCGCCCATCTGCGGCGATACCCAGCTCTGCCGCGATTTTACCGGCGGTCAGCGGGTGATCTCCCGTGATCATAACCGGGCGTATGCCCGCCTCGGAACAGCGCCGGACAGCTTCTTTGACTTCGGGACGGGCAGGATCCATCATGCTGACCAAACCCACGAAGATCAACTCTTTCTCGAGTATTTCCTGTCCATCTTTAGCCTCCACCCCATCCGCAGTACGCACTGCCACACCCAGGACGCGCATACCCTCTTCCGCCTGTTCATTATTAGCGCCCATGATGCGTTCTATCCAGTGCTCACTGAGCTCCTCAGTATGATCATCAACCCACACCCGGTCACAAATCGGAACCAGGCTGTCGACCGCTCCCTTGGCAAAGATCACATTGGAAAATTCGCCCAAAAATCCGCTCCAATTCCAGATATTCATAAATTCGGGTGAAATATCATCTGCCCCGGATGGAAAGGCATGGGCAGTGGTCATGCGCTTGCGTTCCGAATCAAAAGGAACTTCCGCCAGGCGCGGAAAGGTCGCTTCCAGGTGATCTTTCACCAATCCTGCCCTGGCTGCTGCCACCACCAATGCCCCTTCGGTCGGGTCACCTACATATTCATACTCGCCATTTCTCTGTTCCAATACTGCATCATTGGCGAGTGCACCACCTGCCAGCAGCAAAGTCAAAGCGGGATGA
Organism: Anaerolineales bacterium; assembly: GCA_035529195.1. GTDB lineage: Bacteria > Chloroflexota > Anaerolineae > Anaerolineales > UBA4823 > PFL25. The sequence goes on along the minus strand of DATKXE010000383.1, from coordinate 1,143 downwards.
CTGCGCAGCATCTCCTGAGTCTCGAGATCAAGCGCTTCATCCTCAAGGACAAGTCTCGGCGCGGGTCTATCGCGCAGGTCTTCCACGAAATCAACTTTGTGCCCGGCTACATCCAGAATGGTGACCGTCATCCGGTTTTCAGTCAAGGTTCCGGTTTTATCAGAGCAGATCACCGTCACAGAGCCAAGGGTTTCAACCGCTGGTAATTTGCGGATTAAAGAACGCCTTTTCAACATGCGCTGCGCACCAAATGCCAGCGCGATGGTCACAACTGCCGGTAAACCCTCTGGCACCGCAGCTACTGCCATGCTGATGCCGGTCAGCACCATCAGTTCGAGCGGTTCTCCTCGCAGGATTCCAATCAAGAAAACCACCGCTACCAACGCTACAGCCGCTATTGCTAAGCCCTTGCTGAGCTGGTTGATGCGTTTCTGGAGAGGGGTCAGCTCTTGCCCGGTAGTCTGGATCAATGTCGCGATGTGGCCCAACTCAGTATTCATACCCGAATCAACCACAACCGCGGTAGCGCGCCCGTAAGTCACAACTGTTCCCATGTAGCCCATGTTGCGGCGGTCTCCTAATGGCACATCCGATGAGGCTGCAAAATCAGCTTCCTTCTCAACCGGCACCGATTCCCCGGTTAAGGCTGACTCATCCACCCGCAGGTTGGTACTGTTCACCAGGCGCAGGTCGGCCGGCACCAGGTTCCCAGCCTCGATCAGGACGATATCGCCTGGAACCAATTCCCGCGCAGAGATTTCGCTGACATGTCCTTCCCGGCGCACTCGAACCAGCGGTACCGCCATTTTCTTTAAAGCAGACATGGCTTCTTCAGCTTTGTACTCCTGCTGGAAGCCGATCGCAGCATTGATCAGGACAATGGCTGAGATCACGATCACATCCAGGTATTCACCCAACAGCAGAGAAATAACGGCCGCGATGATCAGGATCACCACCATGATCGAGGTCATCTGTTCCCAGATGATTCGCCAGGAGCTTTTCTTCCCTGTTTCCACCAGCTCGTTTAATCCATACTGTTCAAGCCGCTGAGCTGCTGCCTGGCTTGAGAGACCTTGCTCCACATCTGTTTCGAGTTCTTGGATGACTTTTCCTGCTTCTACTTGATAAAATTCGTTCACGATT
>DATKXE010000382.1:0-4832 GCA_035529195.1 Anaerolineales bacterium | reverse complement strand
GTTGGTGTAGTTCAGAACCTTTCAAATGATAAATAAATCTTGCCAGTCTCCCAGGTTTCACTAATCTCCATTAGCAGAACTCTCGCCAGCCTCAAGCAAGAAGCCTCGTTGGGAAAATGCCTGCCAATCTGGTATGTCGTCGGATTTCCAGACACACTCACTCCAGGCTGTTGACTGTGCGGATCCTACGCCAGTGATCTTCCGGAAAGGAAAACCCCCTCAAACCTTCCGTGATGTTACCTTCCAGCCAATCGGCCAGACTGGAATCGCTCTGGTCATATTTCTCAACCGTCTTACCCAGCTAGGCTTAAGCCTGGGTTCAATCTGGTGCATTGGAAATAGCTCGAATATCTGCTGCACCTCTCGCTTCATTCCCAGGCGGGGCACATACTGGTGGGCGTTCTGCTGCATAACCTATCCTGAGCGAAGCCGATGGGGTGAAAGGGCAGCGCTGCCAGGGGATACCGTTGTAGCCTGCTTTGTGGTGTTGATCACAAAGCAAAATTATCTATCAAAGATGACTGGTGAACGGGAAATTCTTTTGTAGATTTGTCTATTTATTTCCGGAATATCAGATAATTTGCAGTAGAAGCTTTCGCATTTTCACCGGGTGAAGATAATCCAGACTACAAAACCGAATTTTATCCTGGCTTGAAGATAGAAAATTTTGTCTTCTGGTCATAGAAATCTACACCTTCGGCGCGTTTTAAGGCGTTAACCACCCAATAAGTGAGGGGTGTGGCCAGGGTTTCAAACCCCACTTTGAACAGCCACTGGGATAAGATCGCCTGGCCAAGCGCGAAAGCGGGAAACACTCCCCAAAAAGCGATACTGATGAAAACCACTGAATCAGCGCCTTGGCCAACGATGGTCGAAGCAATTGTGCGCACCCAGAGATAACGCCCCTTGGTTCTTACTTTTAGTTTTGCCAGCACAATCGAATTTATGAACTCTCCGACTAAATAAGCCAGGAAGGAAGCCAGCAGAAGGCGCGGCGCGAATCCCAATATTGCCTCATAAGCTTGTTGAGCTGCTTGTGGTGATTCGAAAACTCCAATCGTCCAGAAAGGGGGCGAATTTAGCCTACCAGCAATCCAAATCGCAATCACCGCGATCAGGTTACAGAAGAAACCCGTCCATATCACCTGGCGAGCCTTGGCAAATCCATATACTTCGGTTAATACATCACCAATGATGTACGCCACCGGGAACAGGATTACTGCTGCTGGCAAAACCAATCCCCCGATTGAGATCAACTTAACCGCGATGATGTTGGAAATAATCAAGGATGTAACGAACAATGCCGTTACAACATGGAACCACCTGTAACCTTTATCATTCATAATAATTGATCATCGGTAACCGGTCGAAGAATGGGAACCATTCTTATTTACTCACTCCTCTCAGCTGGGTCAATAAACCACTGCTGGCGAGCAGCAAAGGTTTTTGTATTTTCCGCCTCAACTGTGATACCAATCCCACCCCGAATGTTAAACTCTCCGCTGACCTTACACCAATGAGGATCCAGGCATTGGACCAGGTCATCCAAGATCTGATTGACCACATGCTCGTGAAAGACACCTTCGTTTCTGAATGACCAGATGTAAAGTTTAAACGACTTCGATTCGATGATTTTCTGATCGGGGACATACTGGATGCGAATTGAAGCAAAATCCGGTTGTCCAGTGGCGGGGCAAACACAGGTAAACTCATCAGTTTCAAGAGTAACCAAGTAATATCTGCCGGGTGAGCGATTTGGAAAAGCCTCTAATTTCTTACTTGGTTTTGCATTCTTTCCTAGTAAGGTTAAGTCATCGAGATCGGAAGGTTGGGTCATTTTCAAACTTTCTCCATATGAAAGATGTGTTGAATGGTATCAAACAAACACCCATAATTCAAGAACTATTATATACACATAATGCTTGATCTAAAGGTATAGGATTAACGACTTATATTCTCGCCTGGATAAGTTATGCGCAGCGAGATTAAAATGAATTTGTGAATTCGAGAAATTATTTTGAGATGGTTTCGATCAGTACGTTCACCTCAGCAGGAGAACCGCTGCTGAACACACTGTGCAGGCAGACATCAGTACTATCGCTACAATGCCCGCCCCATACCATACGCTGCGCCTGTTGGCAGCATTGTATCGTTTGAGATCACCTTCAAATTCCTCTAAGTCCCGTTGAGCCATTTCTGAAAATGACGTCGATGGGTACATCGCTTCCTCCCTAGTTCAACCTGAACCGCTAAATAATTGCTACCATCTTCCCGAATTTGGAGGGGTTCCCAGCTCGGGAAGTATTCAATTGGACGAAAAAAAAATTAATCCATTCCTTGTACTGTAGAAAACGTAATGATACACAAATAGTTTCACTTTTTCACTGGTAAATTTGTACTGATCGCTTAACAGTTGTGCAAGCTGATCAATTCATCCTAATTAATATACGTAAAAAGATCACGAAAGGTTTGATCCAGAAGACCTTTGATCATTCCTCTATCTCATCTGCGAGTACAAATTTTCGCAGCTGCTGGGATGAAATAGGATATTAATGCAATTAGTGCTGTATTTTTTTTATGGCAAGTCTAATTAAATATGGAGACAAGGATGGTGCATTGAAATAATATGGGGCTGCTGATTATCAGGGGTTATCCATCCTTATCTTAAAATCAATGCTTACCAAATCCCGGGTATCAGTTTGTAAGTTACTTCATGAGCATATTCCTGGTACCCCTGCAGCTCAGCTTTTAGAGTCTGGTCTTCCAGATAGGTCCGCATGAAAACAATCCCACAAGTCATACCCGCTGGGATCAGTGCCCACAGCGACCCTAACATCAGAGGAGTGAAGAGGATATAGAATAATGAACCCAGGTACCCAGGGTGGCGGAGATACTGGTATGGCCCGGATTTAATCACCAGGTGACCGCGCTCATCCTGGATGCGCACCATGCCAATGAAAAAGCGGTTGGCTGCCATTGCCCATAAGGCCAGTAGACCACCCCCAAATACGAATATTGCAGCAATAATTACCAGCCACCCGGGGAATTCAGGTAACCAAGCATAACGATAATCCAACCCGGATATGATCCAGATGGTTAATGGTCCTATTGTTGCCATCAATCGAGATAAGAGCTGGTCCCATTTTTTGGCACCAGCCTGGGGACGTGATCTTAACCCAAGCAATTCTGGGCTGATGGGTATCAAAACCAACGCGTCCAAGAGCAGGATTAACCCTGCCAAAATGACGTACATCCATGCCGCTGTCCAATCAAGTGTGCCGGCGGAGAGGAACAAGCTGGCAGCCATCAAGATCAGAAATATGATCGAGACTATAATCCAGCGGATAATTCCTGGTTTGTGATCTTCAGCCGGTTTGGCACTACCTGGAGAATTCATCATTCAGTCCTTGATCATTTCAAAATTTTAATTGAGAGAGACGCCCATTCGTTTTTGGATCCTGAGCACCAGAAATGTTATCCAAGGAGAAGGATTCTTCTTATCTGCGAAGGACCAACCTTTCCAAGACATGTACATTGAACTTGCTGTGTAGCGGTTTCGTGAATCAACTTGTTCGCTAATGGTGGCAACTAAATCGATGAAACGTGGATCGTCGTGTACCCATGGAAAACGACTGAGAACATCCACTACATGGAGGATATCGTACCAAATGAAAGGATACTTTAGTTTAGAGAAATCAGTCCCCATTCCAAATAAAAAGTACTTCTTCTCTTTTCGAATCTGCCAATGGCTCAAAAGCATATCTATTCCGATCTGTGCAGCTCGATCATTTCTAAAGGTTGATTGTGACAAAGCTTTCAAGGCGAAAACATTCGCGATTGGGCAGGGATCAGTTCGCCGACCAGGACCTTTAAATTTACCCAGGTCGGGCGATGCTTGACATCGCCAGCCGTTTTCTGCGACAAGGCTGGAGAGATGGTTCAGCGCATCCTGCCGGTCGTTTATTCCAAACGCAAGCAAACTATAAACCAAGGTAGGAGAATCGCACAACATCCAGGTCCACATCTCCTGTCCTGTTCCACCATAAGCTCTAGGGATCAAAACAGGCGTTTCAAACATCCCTTCTGGAGATTGGTGGTCCAAAATGGATGAGATTATCTCTCCCATTCCAGGATCTGCTGCCTGCAGACCAAAATCTGCCAGGGTGCTGATAGCATATAAAGGATGCTTAGCATCGTTGTGTCTTTTCAACGGATAACCAGGCCAGGTGGAAGCTTCTTCGAGTAATCCAATCACCTGTGGGTGGTTCAGCATCGCCTGTCTAGCAGATAATACATCAGTTGAATCCATGGGCTGCTCGAGCAGGTCCACCATTGTGCGGAAGCGCGTCCATGGTTCATCTGCATTGAGCAGCCATTCGATACGATCATCCACCATGCTCGCCCTCCTTAACAGTTCTTTTCATTCCAAAAAACCAACTCTCAAAGAACAACCGCCAGGATGAAGAGTATCGCTGTGATCGATTTGACAAAAGGGCAGGCTTTCATGGGCAAAATCGCAGTTCGTGCACCAGTTAATGCACTCCAGACTGCCATAACGATCAGCATCACGGCGACCGATATGAAGATTAAATTTCCAGGAGCTGTATCAGGTCCGATGATCAACGTGGTCACAATTACCAGTAATCCTAGGAAGATTAAAGTCAATCCCTCAGCCACCCATTCCATGGTTAGGATGCGAGTATTATCCGCTGACAGGGTTCCAAATCCAGCCACGACAGATTTGGTCGGGATGATATGGGAGATACCCCATAAGGTTATTACTACCGCTCCAGTATATAGGAAGATGGCTGCTGTCATAACTTACTTCTCCT
>DATKXE010000381.1:0-5097 GCA_035529195.1 Anaerolineales bacterium | reverse complement strand
ACGAATGGGAATTATCTCGCCTACGCAATCAATGCAAGCGGTTCAGATTGGCAAGTCTGGCGGGTAAGAGATGTAGCAATGAGAAAGGATTTACCGGATCAGATCGAGTGGAGTAAATTCTCTAGTGTTGCCTGGAATCCTGATAGTACTGGTTTCTATTATTGCGGTTACGACGAACCTGAAGATAGCGAAACTTACGAAGCAGTTAACCAACACCAGAAGGTCTTGTATCACCAGGTGGGAACTGATCAACCCCAAGATCAGCTCGTTTATCAGCATCCCGACCAACCAGAATGGGGTTTTGAGCCGGTTATCAGTGATGATGGAAAATATTTAATACTGCATGTTTCGAAAGGTACAGACACCCGAAACCGTATAATTTTTCGAGAACTTGATTCTATTGATGACTTTAGAGAATTAATATCAGACTTGGAAGCAACCTATCAATTTACAGGGAATGATGGACCCCTATTTTACCTGCGCACGAACTACTTATCCCCTCGTGGGAAATTGATATCCATTGATATTCGTAATCCAGAAAAAAATAATTGGAGAACGATTATTTCAGAGGATCAAGATTCAATCGAAGCGATAAACTTGATCCATGACCAATTCGCAGTCATCTACCTGCATGATGCTTACCACCAGATTAAGCTATACGACATCACTGGGGATTTTCTGGGAAGCATTGAACTTCCAATGATTGGCTCGATCTTCAGCTTTGATCGCGAATCTTATCTATTCGGTAAGCGGCATGATGATGAATTCTTTTTCTTGTTCAATTCATTCATTTACCCTCCCACTGTATTCAAGTATTCGTTTGCTGACCAGGTATCTGTTGAGGTGGAAAAACCTCAACTCGCATTCGATTTTTCTGATTACACTGTTGATCAATTTTTTATCAAGTCCAAAGATGGAACCAGGATTCCAATGTTCTTGGTCCGCAATGCTAATAATCAAGATAACTCAGACAATCCTGCACTGCTTTATGGATATGGAGGCTTTAATATTTCAATTACCCCGGATTTCTTGATCAGCAGGTTAGTGTGGCTCGAACTGGGCGGAACTCTAGCGGTGGCAAACTTAAGGGGAGGAGGAGAATATGGCGAGGAGTGGCACCAAGCTGGCAGCTTATTGAATAAGCAGAATGTATTCGATGACATGATAGCTTGTGCTGAATATCTGATTGAGAATGGCTACACCTCCCGTGAAAAATTAGCCATTGAAGGACGCTCAAATGGAGGCTTATTAGTTGGATCCTGCATGACCCAACGACCAGAACTCTTCGGTGCTGCTTTACCTGCGGTAGGGGTCATGGACATGCTCCGCTTCAACAAATTTACAATTGGCTGGGCCTGGGAAAGCGATTATGGATCTACGCAGGATCCAGAACAATTCAAAGTACTACATTCATATTCCCCACTGCATAATATCATGCAAGATACTTCTTATCCCGCTACACTCGTGACCACAGCCGACCATGATGACCGTGTTGTTCCAGGTCACTCGTTTAAATTCATTTCCACCTTGCAAGGAGCTCAGGAGGGAGATGCGCCAGTGTTGATCCGCATCCAAACCAAAGCTGGACATGGCTTTGGAAAACCCACCCAGATCCAGATTGAAGAACAGACGGATATAATTTCATTCTTAATCAAATCCCTAAAACTTTAATATATTTTTCGCTCATAGTTCGTCATTCTCAAACTTAGGATAAACATGATCAAGAACACATCAATCATCACATCTTCATCCTATATTTCGATGTTGCTATTAGGGGTTGCGGCAACCTTAATTGGAGCTGCCGCTCGAAATATTGGTTTATCTCCTTATGAAATTAGCCTGATGATTATGATTCAGAATTTAGGTTTTATGGTTTCTGTGATTATTTCTGGAGCGTTGGCGGATACCTATTCGAAACCTAAAATTCTCATGATTGGCAGCCTGATCCTTTCAATATCTTTCCTCACTTTTTATTCCACCGCGGCGTTTAATTTGAACCTGGTTATCATGTTCATGATCGGTGCAGGGATCGGAACTTATGAGGGAGTAACCGATGCAATGCTGATTGACATCCACCCCCAAAAAGAGAGCCTGCACATCAATATTAATCACTTTTTTGTGACTTTTGGCTCGATATTGATTACGGTCTACTTGATCTTCCTGCAAATGAATTGGCGCAACGCGGTCGTTCAATCGGGAATCATTGTATTTGGACTAGCGATATTATTTGCACTCATAAAATTATCTACCAGGATAAAGACTACTGAACCATATCTGGAGCGAATGAGAATTCTCACCCGTGATAAAGTAGTCGTTGTTTTTTTCATAGCTACGGCCTTAGTGGTGGGGATTGAAGCCGGAACGATTGGTATTTTAACCACATATTTAATGGATATGCGAGCATTCACTCAAGTCACATCAAAGGTTGGATTGGTAATATTCTTACTGGGTATGGCACTGGGTCGTGTAATCATTGGCATTTTTGCACCTCAAGATAAGATTAACCAGATCCTGCTTGCACTGTTTGGAGCCTCTGTTATTATCTACTCCACTCTTTTCTTCTTCGATTTGAAATTCTTAACCTATGGTGTGATTTTCTTGGCGGGATTATCAATATCCGCCCTCTTACCTTTAATGTTGGCCAAAGCGGGAATGATTTACAGCGAGATGGCCGGTACTGTTTTGGGTTCCATTAAAGTTGCCATTCCAATCGGTGGGATATTAATTCCTTTCGCAATGTCAAATTTGGTGAAATATTGGAGCTTCAGTCTATCGCTGATCATTTTCCCCCTTTCGCTATTGACGGCATTTGTGTTAATCTACTTGACCACATCCACCGAATCCAAAGTGGGTAAATCGTCATCCGCGGATTGAATACCTGTCAGCAATCCTATCCTGGATGTTTATCTCCTGAAACCGACCTCGCAATGGGATTGGGGATAATTTTTCTCTTAATGGATCCGGGTAAATCATGCAGCATTCGAATTAGCTTGTGCTGTCTAATTCGGCTCAGCTGCCGGCGGACATAAGGGATGCGAGCGACAAGGAGCAATAAAACTACTCCCCCATACAACAATGGTACCCGGATGTCTGATTTTACAAGCCAGATATAATGGATGATCACCAATATCCCGGCCAGGTAGACGAACTTATGCAATTTTGACCAGGTCTTTCCCATTCGTTTCATCCAACCACGTGTCGATGTTAGCGCTAAAACCAGAAGTATCAATCCAGCTGAAAATCCAACCAGGGCGTATCTCTTCTCGAATATGGCTTCTTGAAGGAGAACCAGGTCAAATTGATAGTCCAAACCAATAAAGATCAAAAAATGAATGCTGGCATATAAGAATGCATATAATCCCAATGGTCGCCTTACCTTCAGAGCTTGCTTGAAACCAAAAACTGTGTTAATGGGTGTGCAGGCAAGGGATAAAATGAGCAGCACCAATGCATATTTTCCAGTGCGGAGTTCCAAAGCTTGGATTGGATTAAAAGTTAGATTATCTTGAGTCCAATTAAATATCAGCAGTATCAAAGGTAGTAATGCAGCGATATGTACTGCAGCCTGGAATTTTGTAAATCTTGGAAATGAGATCTTAACCATCATCAATTGCCTAAAGGAATATACTCACGAATGCGGACATGTTTATTTAATAATTCACAGATAAATCCATATCACTGTAGAGATGGGCTACTTCTTCCTCATATCCATTGAACATCAGTGTTTTTTGGCGTCCCGACTCCCCAATCCGGCGTTCTGATGCTTGGGACCAGCGAGGATGAGTAACTTCAGGATTCACGTTCGCATAAAACCCATATTCATTCGGCGCAGCTGCCATCCATAGTGAAGTCGGCATTTCCTCAACCAGATCAATTTTCACAATCCCCTTGATGCTCTTGAATCCATACTTCCAGGGAACGACCAATCGGATGGGTGCTCCGGACTGGGGCAGCAATTCTTTCCCATACAAGCCAGGAGCAAGGATTGTTAAATCGTTCATTGCCTCATCCAGCCGCAGTCCTTCTATATACGGCCATTGGTAACCCTGGTTATTCTGGCCGGGCATCTTTTCAGGGTCATAAAGGGTCTCAAAGCTAACATATTTTGCATTGGATGTCGGTTCAACTTCTTTCAGCAATTCAGCCAGTGGAAACCCCATCCAGGGAATTACCATCGACCATGCTTCGACACAGCGCAGCCTGTAAATTCTCTCCTGGAGCACAAATTTGCTCAGGTCATCGATATCATATGTTTTGGGATTACTAACTAAACCACCAACTTCAACCTTCCATGGAGATGTAGGAAAATCTTTCGCTAAATCTGCAACACGTTCTTTGTTAATGGTGAATTCGTAGTAATTATTGTAATTAGTTACAGCGTCGAAAGATGTTAATGGTTCAGAAAAATCTGTTGGTGTTGCACCAATGGGGATCTCAGTCGGGACATCCGTAGAAGGCACAGATTGCCCCCTACAAGCTGCTAAAACCATTGCACTGGCGCTGACTATACCCATACCCTTAAGAAAATCCCTGCGTGACATATACAGGCTTTCTGACGTAATTTCTGAAGAATTAATCTGCTGCATTTCTCATCCTTTTGAATTTTGACCAATGATATCTTAATTGAATAGAGGATACAATATAAATATTACAAATATATAAACATATTTTAAGCATTTACTTAGGATCAGATTAATAATCGATAATTCTCGTGACAATCCTACAGAGGAGATCCATGCTGTCAATCGATGGTGGAATGGGAGAGGGTGGTGGACAGGTTTTGCGTACTTGTCTATCCCTGTCGCTGACAACCGGTAAACCATTTAGAATTTCTGGTATCCGTTCTGGCAGGAATAAACCCGGTCTTCGTGCTCAGCATTTGAATGCCGTTCGGTTGGCACAAAGGATTGGATCCGCCCGGGTCGAAGGAGCTGAATTAAATTCAACTTGTCTTATTTTTTACCCAACCGGTATCCAGACCGGGAGCTATAAAAGCGAGATTGGTACCGCGGGTTCAACTTCATTAGTACTTCAAACCTTATATCTACCTCTCAGCTTTGGAGGGGAATCCTCAGTCCTCAGAATTTCTGGGGGAAC
>DATKXE010000380.1:0-3332 GCA_035529195.1 Anaerolineales bacterium | reverse complement strand
ACGAGCTCCTGAATGCTTTCGGAGAGTTTCGGCACGTCGATCAATATGGGGGGATGCTATTCCTCAGCGCATCGATATATCGGTATTTGGGGGGGGGTTCCCATCTGCCATTACAAATGGTTGTCCTAACCGCATCAATTTCCTCACTTGCGATATTGTTTGCTTGGGCTTTCGCGAGGCGTCTATTGGGTGAAAAAGCGGCTTTTTTGACCGCCTGGATCTTGGCATTGTTCCCCGATGCGATAATTCTCGGAAGTTCACAAATGAGGGAAGCATTCTTGATGACCTTGATCGCAGCCGCGCTTTATGGTTTGGTGCGTTATATCCAGGATCGGTCAACACCAGGTTTGGTGTGGATATTCGTCGCTCTTATTTTAATGCTGCCATTTTCTCCACCCATAGCTGGAGTTTTCTTGGTGATGTTTGTGATTTTGGCGATCTCAATGGATGGTCGGGGAGTTTTCCGACAAGCAAGATTTTGGCTGATACTGGTGGGGATAGCGATCGTTGCCATGGCAGGGATTTGGTTGGCATGGGAGCGAATCGCCCCGGAGGGCATCAACAACCCAATAGCTCTGGTTAGCTGGTGGTTCCGCGAGTCTGCCCGCTGGCAAGCATACTTTGTCAAACGTTCTTCACCATTGATTCGAAGAATAATCAACACGACACCGGATTGGGTCAATACCCCGATCTTGCTCGGCTATGGCATCCTGCAGCCATTTCTGCCGGGGGCTCTATTGGATCGAGGCTTCCCGATTTGGAAAGGGATCGCCATATGGCGTTCGATAGGTTGGACGTTAATGCTGCCTTTCTTGATGGTAGCCCCTCTTGTATTGTGGGGTGTCAAGGGTAAAAGAAGGTTAGCGATCGGATTGATCCTTATTGTTTGGATGGGAATCCTGATCGCATCAATGAGAAGCGGTGGCGATCTTTGGGATAATCCGAGATACCGAGTCGTTTTCATCAGTCTTCAGGCTGTGCTCGTAGCCTGGGTTTGGTATACACAGAGGGCTAGCAATAATCCATGGTTATGGCGCATGATAATTGGTTTGGCAATTATCCTGGTCTGGTTTATTCCTTGGTACCTGCAGCGCAGCGGGCAGCTTAATTGGCCAATCGATAATGTCTTTGTAACTCTTGCATTAGGCTTTATGAGCGTAATTATCGTGTACTTGGGGCTCTACTTGTGGGGGAGGAAAAGAAAAGGGTTGGATCGATCATCCATAGAAAAAAAATAATCTTGTGCTACATTAGCCTTCTTATTGGATTAGATTGTTATTTTGGAGGTTTGCATAATCTCCAAGTAAGGTTATAATTCAATCGCTGAATTTTAGAATTAGGAGGCTGCAGATGCCTATTGCAATTATCACCGGGATCACAGGTCAGGATGGTTCATACTTAGCTGAATTTCTGTTAGCTAAGGGATATGACGTAATCGGTATGGTTCGCAGATCGAGCACAGTTACATTTCAGCGTATCAAGAAGATTCAGGACAATATCACCATTATCCAGGGTGACCTGCACGATCAGAGCTCCCTGGTGGATCTCATCGAACGGTATCGCCCAGATGAGGTGTATAACCTTGCTGCGCAGTCTTTTGTTCCTACTTCATGGAATCAACCTGTGCTGACCGGAGAGGTAACTGCCTTAGGGGTAACCCGAATATTGGAAGCCATCCGTCTGGTTAATCCAGAATCCCGTTTCTATCAAGCATCTTCCAGCGAGATGTTTGGAAAGGTCAGGGAAGTACCCCAGAATGAAAATACTCCTTTCTATCCACGCAGCCCCTATGGAGTAGCAAAGGTTTACGCACACTGGATCACAGTGAATTATCGTGAATCCTATGATCTATTTGCAGTTTCAGGGATCTTGTTCAACCACGAAAGCCCGAGGAGAGGTTTGGAATTTGTAACCCGTAAGATTAGTTATGGGGTAGCCAGGATAAAACTTGGTTTAACCCAGGAACTGCGTTTGGGAAACCTTGATTCTCGTCGGGACTGGGGATTTGCTGGCGATTATGTAGAGGCCATGTGGATGATGCTACAGCAGGCAGAGCCTGAGGATTTCGTGATCGGAATTGGAGAAACTCACTCCGTTCGGGAGCTATGTGATCTTGCTTTCAGCCATGTGGGATTGAATTATGAGGATTTCGTGGTCCAAGATCCACGTTTCTATCGACCCGCAGAGGTTGATTTGTTAGTTGCTGACCCCAAAAAAGCAGTAGAAGAATTGGGATGGCAGCCTAAAATTAAATTTGAAGAATTGATCCACATCATGGTTGATGCTGATTTGAAGCGACTAGCTCTGGAGATCGATTAATTTTTTTTAAGACATTTAACCACTCTCTGAAACGTTGGTAAGATTTTTTCATGGAAATCAGTTTCTTACAAATGCAGAACCGGGAACAAACATTATATTAAACACATTTGTGGGACTTTTAATTCTTTAAGATTAGATTTCAACATATGGTATTTATTTGGAAAATGGTTATTATTATTGATTTAATCCGCTGAGAGATTGGGTTCAGCTCTTGACCCTAACAGGACAAGAGTTATAATTCAGCCACTGAATTTAGGAAATGTTTTATGGAAACCTCACCAGATCCAAACCGAGAAATGGTACTGCTCGAGAAAATCGAATATGACCCAGATATTACCCAGGCTAATTTAGCTGCACAATTGGGTGTTGCTGTTGGTACTGTCAACTGGCATCTCAAACGATTGGTGGCAAAAGGTTATGTGAAGGTAAAGCGCGCCCAGAGACGAAAATTACGGTATATGATCACTCCCGAAGGGATTGCTTTCCGAGCACGTTTGACGGTGAATTATATTGAACAGTCGATGCAGCTTTACCGGTTAATTCGCGGCCGAGTTCTCGAAGCGGTCAAGGATATCAAAATGGCAGGGTTTGATTCTGTCCGTATTGTGGGGAATGGAGATATTGCAGAAATCTGTCGATTAACTTGTATCGAGCAGGGATTAACTTTAACCGACTCAACAGATGTCCCGCTGCTCGAATTGCATGATTTGAAAGTGATATTGCACCTTGGTGATACTCCCGGACAAAAAGTCACTCTTGGTGAAAGACAGGATACATAGATGGATCAAAACTTCCAGGATAAACACATCCTAATTACTGGAGGCGCGGGCTATTTGGGTTCCATGTTATGCGGACACCTGCTGAGGCTTGGGTATTCTGTAACAGTGGTGGATGATCTCTTGTACGGTGGAGAATCCTTGCTGGCATATTTCCCACATCCAGATTTCCAGTTCTTCAAAGCCAGTGTATGTGAGCCACGCACAATTCGAAACGCGATCAAAAATCGGATGCCA
>DATKXE010000379.1:0-3987 GCA_035529195.1 Anaerolineales bacterium | reverse complement strand
TGGCATCCGCATATCCATCCAAATCAGGTCAGGATCCCAACGCTCCCATATCTGGATTGCCTCCTGCCCATTGGCAGCTTGGCGAAGAACAAATCCCTTATCCTGAAGCATTTTGAACAGCAGACGCCTGCTTGGGTGATGGTCTTCAGCAATTAATATTCGATATTCTGGTTGGCCAGCTTCCAAACCCAAAACCCTCTGGCGTGGCGCAACTTCATCCAAGTCGACTTCACTCACCAAATCAACAAGAATATCAAATTTAAACAGGCTGCCCTGATTGATTTCACTGTGAACTTCAATCTCGCCTCCCATCAGATTCACATACTGTCTGCTGATGGCTAAGCCCAATCCAGTCCCTTCCTGAAAACGCTGTCCAATAGAGGATTGCACAAAAGGCTCGAAAACGATGGCTAACTCCTCGGATGCGATTCCAGGACCTGTGTCCTGCACTTCAATGTAAAGCCGGGCACCCTTTCTTGCAGGGGAGGGACAGCTTACCCGCAGTGTGATCTCCCCTTGTTGGGTAAATTTGACCGCATTACCAAGCAAATTGCTCAAGATCTGTCTCAATTTTCCCTCGTCGGCAAATACTTGTCGCGGCAGATCATCAGCCCAATGAAAAAGCAGTGACAATCCCTTTTCCGCAGCTCTAAGGTCGAACATCTCCTCCAACCCATAAAGCAAATCATACAAGTCGAAAACTTTCTCACGCAGTGTTATATGCCCGGCTTCAATCTTTGACATCTCGAGTACTTCGTTGATCAACCCCAGAAGGTGCTCACTGCTGCGATTAATCACCTTAAGGCTTTCCTGATGCTCTTGGATTAAATGTGGATCCCTTTCCATCAATTGGGTGAAGCCAAGGATGGCATTGAGGGGGGTGCGCAGTTCGTGACTCATATTCGCTAAAAACAAGCTCTTAGCCTGGTTGGCTGCTTCGGCCTCATTTTGAGCATTTTTGAGTTCGCTGATATCTACGTAGATGCCGATGTAACCAACTTTTTGATCACCAACGATTACGGGTAATGCAAGAACCTCCACCTCAACTAGTGATCCATCTTTACGTGTGCGCTTTGTAGTAGCTTGAAATCGACCTGCGGTCATCAATTGTTGGGTGTAGTTAAGTGCTTCGGTCCGAATCTCAGGGTGATCGGCAACGATATCATCCAGGTGCTCGCCAATCGCTTCTTGTTGAGAATAACCGAATAGCTGCTCTGCCATTGGATTCCAGGAAATGATCTTGGCTTCCAGATCAACAGTTAGAACTGCGACAGGACTGTTGACGAAGAGCGCTTCGAAGTACTCTTTCTGTTGTAGAATTTGCTGCTCAAATCGTATTCTTTCGGTGAGATCGTAGTAGATCGCAATGAAACCCAAGATCTCATCTGAGACAATGATCGGCAGCGCCAGGAGATCGACATCCACTAATGAGCCATCTTTCTTTGTACGCCGCGTGGCAACCTGGACCCGATCCAAACCTAAGACCTGGTTGGTATAACCCAACGCTTCTTTGCGGACAGAATCATGCTTGGCGACTAAATTATCTAGCAATTCACCCACGGCTTCATCCTGTGAGTATCCAAACAGCTGTTCTGCCATCGGATTCCAGGATACAACAACCCCATCGATGTCAGCAGTTACTACTGCCACTGGATTATTGACAAACAGGGCTTCGAAGTACTCCTTTTGCTGCTGGATTTGCTCTTCGAATCTCCTGCGGTCCGTGATATCTTCCAACCTGCCTTCAAAATACAGCACCTGCCCGGTATCATCTCTCACCACGTGAGCTGAATCATTGACCCATATCACCCCACCATCATACCGGCGCATCTGGATTGGGAAATCCCTCACCGCTCCACCCAGCTCCATCGCAGAGCGCCAGCGGAATTGGTCCTCTGGATCGACGTACCAATCAGAAGTATGGTCAAGTGCCAACACCGCTTCCCGATTGGGAAATCCAAGCATCTGGACTGCAGCCAGGTTGAAATCTAATACCTTTCCTTCCGGTGTCGACCGATACAGGCCAACGGGTACGCCATCAAACAGAGTGCGGTAGCGCTGCTCACTGGTCTGTAATTCACTGGTTCTTTCTGCAACCAATTCCTCAAGCTGTTCCTGGTAGTTCTGCAAGTTAAAATCGGCTTGTTTCCGCTCGCTGACATCCTCCATGCTGCCTTCATAATACAGTACCAACCCAGATTCATCCTTTACTACCCTGGCGGTGTTCGTTACCCATATGATCTGTCCATCATAACGTTTAAGTTGAAATTCAACATCCCGGACGATACCCTTCTGCTCCAGTACTGCCTGTATTGAGGTACGCTCCTCTGCTTTCATATACATGCTGCTAGCCTTCTCAGCCAGCAATGAATCTTTATCTGGATATCCAAGCATCTGGATCAATCCTGGATTAGCATCCATGATCTCTCCAGCCGGGGTAGTACGGTATAAACCGACTGGAACACCATTGAAGAGATTCCGGTAGCTGTCTTCACTCTTCTCCAGTTCAAGTGTACGCTCTGCCACTCGTTCTTCGAGATGCTCCTGGTATCTCCGCAGTTCCTCCTCGGCCCGGTCTCGTTCGGCGATCTCCTTTTGAGCTTTTTCAAACAAACTTGCGTTCTCAATGGCGATAGCAGCTTGCTGGGCAAACAGATTGAGAAGGTTTACATCGAGATCGGAAAATTTGCGTGCCTCATCAGCCGCAACAACCGTAATAACCCCGATCAGCCTTTTTCCTAAGTGCAGGGGAACGGCCACGATGGCGTGGATTTCGTCCTGGTCATAATGGTGGGCGCGTCCTTCCCAAGTTAAATAGTCATCCAGGATCAATGGTTTCCCGGTCTCCGCGACGAGTCCCATCGCCCCCTCGCCGAGCAGATGACTCGTTTTAATGTAATTTTGACTAAAACCATAGCTGACCACAATTTCGACTTCACGGCCGATATCGTCATAAAGGCCTAACTCACCGCCCGCACCATTCAATAAAACAGAAGCTCGTTCAACAATCGCTCGAAGCAGGACTTGCAGCTCGAGTTCCGCGGTTAATTCGGTCAGTGTCGCCCGCAGAGCTTCCAGCTCATCTGCCCGTCTCCTTTCTACCGTAATAAGGCGGTTTTTTTCAATCGCCAGCCCAGCTTGCTGTGAAGCAGCTGTCAGGATCTCAAAATCCTTGGGACCAAAATCCGCGCGCTGTTTACTTTCTGCAATCAATACACCAGTCACTTCGCCGCCGATGCGCACAGGTACATCAACCTCCGATCCACCCATACCATAAAAATATCCCGGCTCCTGGTTGACATGCGGTGTGTAGCGCAGCTGTCCATCCAAAAAGGCGAGTTCACTCAAACCTTCCCCGGCCTTCAAACGCACAGGCGGATCCACGAAACCAACGCTCGCTATCATGACGCGGTCCCCGGTGGACTCCTCTACCAGGAAAAAAGCCACAAAATCATAGCCTAAAGTATCATGCAAACCTACCACGACCCGCTGGCATACGTCTCTCTCATCCAGGGCTGCAGCAAGATCAGCACTAAGACGAAATAGTGCAGCCTGACGCTGTGCTTCAGAATCTTCCCCTGGTTCCGGCTCAAAGCGCCGCGACAAGTATGTTCTTAGATTTTCCAACATCAATTCATCTCCCAACAACTAGCAAACCACAGGGTATCCACATCCCACACCAATAAAACTATTTATTCTTATGAAATCCCCAAACTATCTGATTATGATCAATACACTATTATATATATCGTCTGGTTCATCATTTGTCTGGTATTTGAATGCAACTTTAGAAAGGTCCCCTGCAATTTGTCCATGAGAAACCAGAATGGTCCTAATGACTAAAACGATGAATGCCATTGCGCTCACATCTTCAGCACCATAATTTCATTCGAAGATTGAGCCGATGAAAATGGATGCTATCATTCTTGCATTTGATACTACAATATATATTTAAAGCGGGTAAATTGCCAGTATAATCCAGAAAGG
>DATKXE010000378.1:0-12456 GCA_035529195.1 Anaerolineales bacterium | reverse complement strand
GCTCTGTTCGCACTGGCTACTTTACCGGTGGAACTAAATGCATCGGCGCGTGCAAAGGAGCTGCTGGTTCAATCCGGGATCATCGTTGGAAAAGAAGAACAAAAAGGCGTCAACCAGGTGTTAAACGCCGCGGCTTTTACTTATGTTGCTGCTCTGCTGACATCGATCATGCAGCTGCTGTACTTCACCAATTTGGTTGGAGGTATGGGCGGTCGCAGGCGATAAATCCATGTCGACCAGGACCATTCTCTACTTGCTGGTTATTAGCATCATAGCTGGCATATCCGCCCTCATCGGAACTATAGCTGGGGGCGTATTCGTATTTTCATACCTGCAATCTGTGGAAGCGACTCCAACGAATACCATACCGCCAACACCAACTCAGCAGGTAAATCTCGATATTTCTACTTCCTCACTAGAAACTTCGATTATCGAAGCGGTTGAAACTGTTGCCCCTACCGTGGTGACAGTGATTGGAGAAATATCGGGTCGCCCTGTTAGTGGGAGCGGTGTGGTCATATCTTCCCGAGGTTATATCCTTACTAACAATCATGTAGTCGAAGGTACTTCAATGGTCGCTGTGATCCTCGCCGACGGCGTCGAACTGCCAGCACAAATCGTGGGGACAGACATGTATTCTGACCTGGCGATTCTTTTAGCAAATGGGGAATTCCCCGCAGTCGCTGGATTGGGAAATTCGGATGACCTCAAACCAGGAGAAACTGTGATCGCGATTGGCTCTCCTTTGGGTGATTTTGTAAATACGGTCACGGTTGGTGTGATCAGTGCTACTGGTCGTTCGCTCGATACCGGCAATGGTTTTCTTATGGAAGATCTTATCCAGACAGATGCTGCCATCAATCAGGGCAACTCTGGAGGACCTTTGGTCAATTTAGCTGGTGATGTGATTGGCATTAACACCCTCGTCGTACGGGGTTCTGGGCGCAGCAATACCATCGCTGAAGGGCTGGGATTTGCCATCCCAATTAACACTGCCCGTGTTGTCGCAGAGCAAATCCTGGACAAGGGTTATTTCGCCCGTCCCCATTTGGGTATCCGCTGGCAGTCGATTTCACCCCGTATCGCCCAGGCTTATAATATGCCGGTTCAATGGGGCGCTTACATAACAGATGTGAAACCTGACAGTCCAGCCGCGATGAGTGGTTTGAACGAAGGCGATATCATCACCCATATCGCCGATGTCCCCCTGGATGAGGATCATACCTATATCAATACTTTATTTACCCACGAACCCGGCGAAGAGGTATCAATCCAGGTAGTTCGTAATCGGCAGGAGCTAACTGTCAGTCTAATTCTAGGCGAAAGCCGCTGATTGTCCTTACTATCCATTGAAAAGCTATTTGGATCACAATCCATATCCGCGAATAACCTATCACCTAGGGAATAAATCTAACATCCAAATATTTGTGATAGAGAACACAAAATGAGTTTGACCAAAATATATGCATAGAGTATAATCATCGTCTGTCTGCTGAAAAAGAAAACCCCTCTTCCCGGATGTTTCAGATTTATTCCTTTAACCTCCAGCAAGGTGGGTTCTAAAACATAAACAGGAAAGTGTCATGCCAAAACGAACTTATCAACCCAAGATACGTCGTCGCTTGCGGGTGCATGGATTTCGTGCCCGAATGGCGACTTCAGATGGACGCAAAGTAATCAAGAGACGGCGTCTGAAAGGACGCTATCGATTAGGGGTCAAGAAGAATAATCACGTCAAAAAAACAAATTGGAACGGCTAAAGGCACCAGTTATCCTAGGGCATTCTGTTGAAGCGCAGGTTTCGCTTGACCAGTACCGCCGATTTCGAGCGGGTGAGGCGTTTCGGAAAATCTTATGCCCACCCGCTTGTTGTGCTGATCGCTCTTCCGAATGAGATGGACATATCACGATTCGCTGTATCGGCAAGCCGCTCAATCGGGAAAGCGATCCAACGCAACCGGGCGAAACGCATTCTTCGGGAGACATTGCGACCCCAAATCCCCAACATCATTACTGGATGGGACCTGGTGATCCTGGCCCGTAAACCACTAGCTGGAGCAAGTTTTGATGAAATTGGAACTGCACTTATAAGTTTGCTTTCCCGGGCAAATTTATTGGAAAAAACCCTATGACTAGTGAACTTCATTTCGATCATGATCGCGATTATCCAAACGAACCCAGGGTACGTGATCTACCCCTTGGACTGATATACCTGCCACGCCTGGTTTTATTAGGGTTGATCCGAATGTATCAGAAAACCCTCTCACATGGCTTACCCGCCAACTCATGCCGTTTTTACCCCTCCTGTTCACATTACGGCTACCAGGCGATATATAAACACGGCGTCATAAAAGGTGGTTGGCTAGCAATTTGGCGCATTCTGCGCTGCAATCCTTTTAATACCGGTGGATTTGATCCAATCCCATGATTCATTAATAACATATCGACTAATTCCCAACAAAGAATGAAACGAAAACAATATTTATTCATCCTAGTATTCATCGGCATCGCATTGACCTTCAGTGCGTGTGCTGGAGCAGCAAACACAGCAACCAGCTGGCCAGGTCTGACCGTTGATGACCAATATGCGTATGTCGCCTATAACACACAAGTGTATGCTGTCGATTTAACCAATGGCTCTGAGCGCTGGCATTATCCTGCTGAAGCTGATAACAACATCACCTTTTATGCCGATCCATCATTGGCCGAAGATGGACAGCTGATTGTGGGTAGCTACGATTACAACATGTACAGCCTTAATGCTGAGTCTGGTGTTCAGAATTGGATTTTTCCAGAAGCTGAAAATCGCTACATTGCCAGTGCATTGGTCGATAATGGATCAATTTTCGCACCCGCAGCAGATGAAAACCTCTACTCATTGGACCAGAACGGTCGCCTGCAGTGGATTTTTAACTCCGAGGGGGAATCCTGGGCAAAACCAGTGACGAACGAGGAATGCGATTGTCTGTTCCTTTCTTCGATGGACCACACCGTATATGCCGTTGATCCACAAAATGGATCCGAGAAATGGCGATCAAATGAATTGGGTGGCGCGATCGTTGGTACCCCTGCTTTCAATAATGATGGTGTAATTTATGTGGGCACATTTGGTGGAAAGTTAATTGCCTTAAATGCAGAAAATGGTTCAATAATTTGGGAATTTTCAACCCAAGACGATGGCTGGATATGGTCAGGCCCCACATTTTCTGATGGCGTTTTGTATTTTGGTGATTTGAATGGTTACTTCTACGCGGTTAACGCGGATAACGGCACCCAGAAATGGCAGCGCTCACCTGAGCTAGATGATGAAGAAATAGTAGGATCTGCACTGGTGATCGAGGATAGTATTTACTTCGCCAACATTCAAGGAATCCTCTACAAATTCGACACATCTGGTAAGAAAATTTGGGAAGTAAATGTGGATCCAGCCGATGGAAGTGGAAAAATATACACCTCCCCGAAAACTTCGAATGGTCTAATCCTGGTCGCACCTGTCCAGATTGACGACCTGCTTGTGGCTTACGATGAAGATGGCATAAAAAAATGGGATTTCATTCCTCCAGGAAATTGAAGGAATATTAGAAACCAGATAGGTTAAGTTATATGGAAAGTATTTCCGGCTTGTGGAGCACGTTGATTCTAAACCCAATGATAAATTCACTGATGTGGATTTATGCTGGCCTTGGGCAAAACTTCGGTTTGGCGATTATTGTATTTACCATTCTGGTGCGATTAATCACCTACCCGTTAACCGCTTCGCAGATCAAGAGCACCCGCGGCATGCAAGACATGCAGAAATCGAAGAAGTGGCAAGATATTCAAAAGAAACATAAGGGTGATCGTGAGAAATTAGCTTCTGAGCAAATGGCGCTCTACAAGGAGATGGGTGTTAGTCCCTTCGGTTCTTGCTTACCAACCATAATTCAATTTCCAATCATCATTGGTCTTTATCAAGCCATCATCCGAGCTTTGGCTGTCACTCCTATCCAGCTGCTCGAACTGACCAGGCATATCTACCCCTTCTACAACGCGGCAGCCTTAATTCCCCTCAATAACTACTTCTTATGGTTGGACTTAAGCCTGCCTGAGAAAGATTATGGCATCGAAATTGCGGGTTTTATTCTACCAATCTTAGCCATTCTGGTTGTGGGTACGACTTTCCTGCAATCCAGGCTGATGACACCTCCTTCGACCACCGGTGAGCAAGGCGCAAATATGAGCCGGGCAATGAATCTGTATATGCCGCTCTTCATGGGCTATTTGGCCTACAGTTTTCCTTCTGGACTGGCGCTTTATTTTGTCACCAGCAACCTGGTTGGTATCCTCCAATACGGTATCATGGGTAAGCTGGACTGGCGAAACCTCATACCATCTCGGTTTTCCTCCGACTCAAAGAAGTAATGACAATATGAAATATGAATGATAAACGTACTAACTTAGAAATTATTGCTCCCACAGTCGATCAAGCCATCGAAAAAGGATTGGCTGATCTTGGATTGCCTCAGGATGCAGTGGATATCGAAATCCTCGATGAGGGTGGCAAGGGTCTCTTCGGCCTGGGTAACCGCCAGGCACGCATCCGCTTAACCATCATTTCTGACTCTGAACAACCTGAATTTGCATCCCCTGAGAGAATATCTGAGGATGCTTCTCCTTCCGAACAAACCACACCCGCGATAGAAGCTGAAGCGGATATTCCCGAAGAAGAGCCCCCATTCATCGGTGATGACTTCGTTCTGGATATCGCCCGGGATGTGGTCAGCGAGTTGCTTGAGAAAATGAAAGTGCGCGCCACTGTTACCTCCGAATATCTAGAAGATTCTGACTCCCGCAACCGTGTACCTATCCGGGTAAACATCCAGGGGGATGATCTGAGCTACCTGATCGGTCGTCAAGCAGAAACGTTGAATTCCCTGCAGTATATCTCCAGCTTGATTATCAATAAGGAGATTGGCAGATCAATTCCACTGATTGTAGATATTGAGGGATACCGTATTCGGCGGGAGAATCAATTGCGGCAGTTAGCACGCCGCATGGCAGACCAGGCCATTAGCACAGGTCGCCGGCAGGTGCTGGAGCCGATGACTGCCAGCGAGCGCAGGATTATCCACATTGAACTTCGGGAAAATCCAGAGGTAACTACTGAGAGTATCGGAGAGGATCCGCGCCGTAAAGTTTCCATCATCCCCGAATAGAATTTTCCCTTTTTTCAAAAACAATTAACCGGTGCATGCGGCTGAATACCGCATGCACTTCTTATTTCTTCTTCAGGTATAATTCAAGCATGTATCGCCAGATGAGTATTGAACCCATAGATTACCTAATGATCGGTCATATCGCCCTTGATAAATCACCGCGAGGTCCGCGGCTCGGTGGGACAACCACTTTTTCAAGTATGATGGCGCGTGCTCTTGGTTTGCGGGTTGGTATTGTCACCTCCTGGGGCGCCGAATTACCTCTCGGACCTCTCGCGGATATACCCATAATTAATTTACCTGCAGAGCATAGTACAACCTTCGAGAACATCACTACACCAGAGGGTCGCATCCAAACTCTTTACCATGTGGCAAATACTATTGACCTGAACCTAATCCCGGAAGAGTGGTTAAAAGCGGCGATTGTCCACATAGGACCGATCGCCCAAGAAGTTGAACCAACAATTGTCCGCCATCTTACAAACTCTTTGATTGGAACCACACCCCAAGGTTGGTTGCGAACATGGGATGATGATGGATCTGTAATACCCACAGAGTGGCCAGAAGCAGCATTTGTGCTCAGCAACGTTGGTGCTGCTGTGATCAGCGATGAAGATTTGGGTTTCGATGAATCCCGGATTGAAGAGATGGCAATTGCCTGCCGGGTGCTGGCTGTTACTGAGCATTCCCAAGGTGTACGCTTGTTCTGGAACGGCGATGTCCGTCGCTTCAGACCACCGATGGTGACAGAAATTGATACCACCGGTGCTGGAGATATTTTTGCGACAGCTTTCTTCTTTCGCCTGTACACAACCCGCGATCCATGGGAAGCTGCCCGTTTTGCCACCCATTTAGCAGCCATATCAGTCACTCGAGCCGGTTTACAAGGCATTCCGACTCCGGAAGAAATCCAAGATTGTATGGCCGAGGTTTTATAGTATGGGTCGCACCTACACCATGGTCAATCAAAAAGGTGGTGTTGGAAAAACCACGACCGTCATCAATTTAGGCGCTTACCTGGCATACTTTGGGCAGAGAGTTCTCCTGGTTGATCTTGATCCACAAGCGAATGCAACTGCTTGCCTGGGGGTTGAAAAAGAATCCGTCCGGGGTGGAACATACGAATCTCTGATTGGAAAATCTCCCGCTGCTAACCACATTCTCCACAATCCACGCTTTAAGATTTCCCTGCTTCCCGCCTCGCCTGCATTAGCAGGTGCGGAAGTGGAGCTGGTGGGCGAATTGGCCCGCGAAAACTATCTCAATAACGCTATATCCCCTATCCGAGATAGATATGACTATATTCTGATTGATTGCCCCCCTTCCCTGGGATTGCTCACCTTGAACGGTATCATCGCTGCTCGAGATGGTGTAATTATCCCGGTTCAATGCGAGTATCTACCCTTGGAAGGGCTCAGTCAATTAAAAATAACCTTGGATCGAATCCGGAATGCCGTATTTCCCAAATTACAAATTCGCGGAGTACTTTTGACCATGTTCGATGGTCGCACCAATCTCTCAAACGACGTGGTTAGGGAAGTCCGTCGGCATTTCACTGATTTGGTATTTGCTAGTATTATTCCTCGAACAGTACGCTTGGCTGAGGCACCATCTTATGGTCAACCAATCTCTGTTTATGCGCCCACCTCAAATGGTGCCGAATCCTATACCGCTCTGGCTCGAGAGATACTTGAGGGTGATGGAATAGAAATACCAGCCCTTGAAATTTGACCAGGATAAATCGTAAAACAGGATCATATGGTAAAAAAATCTGGACTCGGAAAAGGCCTTGATGCTCTACTGCCAGCAGCAGATTACCACCTCCTAGAGAGCGGGGTCAGGCAAATTCAAACCAGTAAAATATCTCCCAATCCACGCCAACCTAGAGCGAATTTTGACGCTGGAGAACTTGATCAGCTGGCGACGTCTATCCGCGAACATGGTGTCATTCAACCTCTGATCATTACCGCAGGGGAGTCAGCCGGCAGCTACACTTTGATCGCAGGTGAAAGACGGCTGATGGCAGCCAAGTTGGTTGAGTTGGAGGAGGTGCCCGCAATTATCCGGGAAGCATCCGATCAGGAATTGGTCGAATTAGCACTGGTCGAGAATGTGCAGCGGGCTGATTTGGGTCCCTTAGAAACTGCTGAAGCTTACCGGCAGCTGTCCGAAGATTTCGGACTTTCACATGAAGAAATTGCTGCCCGGGTTGGAAAGAACCGGGCAACGATCACGAACACGCTGCGCCTGATCAAGCTTCCTGAGGATGTCAAGGAAGCCCTCGTCTCAGGAAAGATCAGCGAGGGTCACGCACGGGCTCTTCTATCGCTCCCATCTGAAGAAGCGCAGGGTGCTGTGCTTAAATCAATTCTAAAATTGACTTTAAATGTCCGCCAAACCGAAGAACTGGTTCGTAAACTCAGTGGGGAAAAACCGCAAAAACAGTTACCGGCAGCACCTGATCCTGAAATCAAGGCACTTGAAGAACAGCTCCGCCAACGCCTGGGTACTAAGGTTTCCCTCAATCAAAGGAGTAAAGGGGGTACTTTAACCATCCACTATTATTCCGCGGAAGAACTGGATACTTTACTTGAAATGATTTTAGGGGAATGAATAATTAAGACACCCATCTTATCAACATAACTGTCCGCTCAAAGCTCATAAACCTCCCACCTGGAAAATCTACAATGAGAAATCAATCTGGTAGGCATGTCCTGTATAATGCTCGTATTTACACACTGGATAAACAGAAGCCAGTTGTCTCAGCGATGGTAATCGAGCGTGGGAGAATATTGCAAATTGGCGACCGAAGTTCCCTCATATCTCAATACGAAGAATCTAGCACTCTCCATGATTTGGTAGGCAAAACCATTATCCCAGGATTGGTTGATGCCCACATCCATCTCCAACATTACGCCCTGAGTATGCAACGGGTAGATTGTGAAACATCGACCAGGGACGAATGTTTAGAAAGGGTTGCCGCCCAGGTGGATGCAGCACCCACGGGGGAATGGATTCTGGGTCACGGATGGAACCAGAACGAATGGCCAGAGGACTTCGGTAATGCCCACCTATTAGATCAGATCGCACCTGGAAACCCTGTCTATCTGACTGCCAAATCCCTGCACGCTGCCTGGGTGAACTCAATCGCCCTTCGTGAGGCAGGTATCACTTCACAGACACCTGATCCGCCAGGTGGACAGATTCAACGCCATCCGGACGGTTCGCCAACTGGTATCTTGTTCGAAACCGCCATGTCTTTAGCGTCAGATATCCTCCCTGACTCTTCTGACGAACAAGTATCCCAGGCTATCGAACTGGCACAAACCGAGCTGTGGAAAATGGGGATCACAGGTGCTCATGACTTTGACGGGCGAACCTGCTTTGCCGTACTCCAACAACTGCATGCTGCTGGCAAACTTAAACTGCGGGTCACCAAAAGCATTCCAATCGAATCGCTTACTCAGGCGGTCGAGCTCGGTTTGCGGACTGGATTTGGTGATGATTTCTTGCGCATCGGATCCGTAAAAGCTTTCGCAGATGGCGCCCTCGGCCCCCGCACTGCAGCAATGCTGCAATCCTACGAGGGTGAGCCAGAGAACCGTGGATTGCTCATGTTGGATGCTGAAGAGCTATTTGAACGCGGAAGCAAAGCGGTCGAAAATGGTTTAAGCTTAGCTGTGCACGCCATTGGAGATTCAGCTAACCACGAAGTCTTGCAGGCATACCAACAGCTGCGAATTTACGAGCGCAACCAGCAATCCACAAATAGTGCTCATGGTAAAGCCTCATATCTACGGCACCGCATCGAACACGTACAAATCATCCACCCCGATGACATTTCACGGTTGGCAGAATTAGATGTCATCGCTTCCATGCAGCCCATTCATGCCACTTCGGATTTTCCCACTGCAGACCGGTATTGGGGAGTTCGCTCAAAATCCGCATATGCTTGGAATTCCCTGGCTGAAGCGGGTACCCTGCTGGCTTTCGGATCAGATGCCCCGGTAGAGTCCCCAAATCCATTTTGGGGACTCCATGCAGCTGTGACCCGCAGGCGTGCTGATGGCTCACCAGGTCCCCAGGGCTGGTATCCTGAACAAAGAATCTCGCTGTTAAGGGCTCTGCAGGGCTTTACCTCCGGCGCAGCTTATGCAGCTGGAATGGAAAATCGACTTGGAAAACTTATCCCCGGATTCCTGGCTGATTTATTGGTATTGGATCAGGATATCTTTAAAATCGATCCTGAGAAGATTCGTGATATTCGCCCCCTTGGAACCATGATTGCCGGTGATTGGGTTTACCTCACTCCCCAGCTTGAGCAGATCACTTCAACCTCCTGACATCACCCTGTCTAATGGTGACCCCAATTTCATCCAGGTGCTCGAGTAATGCCAGGATATAGCGGCGGCTGGTGTTAAAGTGATCCCGCATCTGAGCAGCACTTATAGTATCCTTTTCTGTGAGTAACGCCTGGACCTCTGCTACCATCTGATCATAATCCTCTTTGCGAAAAACAACCTCAGACGAGACCGGTATCAGGAAACCCAGATCAACCATAGCCTGGTAAATATCGTCTCCGACGGCTGATTTCGAGTCCTTTATAGATGGGGGAGAATTAGGTGAAGCAGAAAATTGTCTCAAAAGATGCTCGACATTCTTCTCCTGCTGTGTATTGAACGAGATTTCATGGTCCGGTTGTAAAATGAGAGGTCCTTCCTCTCGCAAGCTTCCATCTCGGACTAACTTACGGACCAGGCTGGAAAATAGACGGGTTGATATTTTCAGCCGGCTCTTGAGCTCTTCTTTCGGCATACCTCTGCGCAGCGGGTATATGGTGTGGTATTCCTGGATCACGCCTAACGCTGTTGAAGAGATTTGATCGTAATAGCCATTCGTGGTTGCCAGGATATCACTGCTGACCAACAAATCCTTTACTCTGGGTTCAAGGATAACAATTTTTCCCTGATCAACCAACTGTTCTAACGCAATTTGGGCAGAATCAGCTTCGAGATTGGATTGCTGAGTTACTTCACGTAGCGGAGCAGCTTGAAGCGCCGCCAGAGATTGCAGGTAGATATCTTCAGGAGCGCCTTTAGATAAGGATTCCAAGCGCTCAATGAGATCAATGGCGAAGCGTTTATGCCTTCCTTTGGGATTTGGATCAACCACTCTGCCTCCCCCCATTGTTTCACCAGGTGAGGGACGCCGCAATATATAGTGATCACCACGTATAGCTACCACTGGCTCGCGCATCTCCAGCTGCAGCCAGCCTTCCTCTCCCGGTTGAATGACATCTTTCCCTAATGTGCGCACTCGGGTCAGGACTTCCGCTGCTCCAATATACAACTTGACCTCAGTATTGTGCTTCAAGGCCTGGGATACCTCTGGAAGCAGGCGGAAGTTTACATCCATGCGTCGTGTGGGTTGGTAATCCCCCGGGTGGGTGATGACATCCCCGCGCTTAATTTCATCAAGTGTCACACCGGAGACATTTACTGCAGTCCGGCTCCCAGGAAGTGCCAAGTCTTCCTTTTGTTTATGTGTTTGCAATCCACGGATACGGCCTTGAACACCGCCGGGCAGGATTTCAACTTCATCGCTCACTCGAAAATGACCATCACTCATCGTGCCGGTCACAACTGTGCCAAAACCTGCGATTGAGAACACCCGATCCACAGGCAATCGTGGTCGCCCTAAATCCTGCCGAGGTGGATTTTCGCCCAGGACTTGCTCTAAATTCTCCAGCATTTCGGGGATTCCCTGACCATTTTTTGCAGATACTCGCATGATGGGTGCATCTTGCAGCACGGTGCCATTGACAACCTCACGCACATCCTGCTCAACCAAATCGAGCCATTCTTGATCGGGCACCACATCAATCTTGGTCAACGCAATTACCCCCCCATTAATTTGAAGGATATCCAGGATGGCGAGGTGTTCACGTGTCTGTGGCATGACACCTTCATCTGCCGCGACCACAAATATGGCTGCATCGATTCCGCTTATTCCCGCCAGCATATTCTCGATGAAATCACGGTGACCCGGCACATCCACAATCCCTACTGGTTCACCTCCGGGTAGTTCCATCCAGGCAAAGCCCAGGTCGATGGTCATCTCCCGTTCACGCTCTTCCTTCAAGCGGTCTGGATGAATACCCGTCAACGACTCAATCAGGGTTGATTTGCCATGGTCGACATGACCCGCTGTACCGATTACACGCATTAATCTGCCTTAAAATAATGGGGAATTTTTTCTATCTACACCGATAACTCAATTTTAATTATCGTTTGCTCCTGAGGCTGCGCTCGTATGCCGCGACCCAATCATGCGTCATCGATAGCAAAGATTGCAAACGTTTTTCTGTCTCCTCATTCATTTGCTGGATCAGGTCTTGGGATTCCTGCTGGCTCAATTTGATATCATCCAGTTGATCCCCCATCTGTTCAAGATTCCTGGACAACTCATTCCTCTGCTCTTCCTGGGTCAGGGTGTAATTTGTCCAGCGCTTTTGATCATCAGCTTTAAAAGTAACCCATTCTTGTCGGAAGCGTTCATCTGCCAAGCGTTGAACCTCTGTGATCTCATTGATCCGTCTCTCAATCCTGGCTTGGAGTTCCTCAATAGAACCTTTAACTCTCTTTACTTCATTATGGGTGCTATCCAGGGACTGGAACTGGTTCTCAACATCACTGGATTGGCGGTCAATTTTTTCGATTTGCACCTGCCAAACCTTCCATGTACGATCAAATTCCACTTGCTGCATGGCTTGTTTTTCAATGAATGCATTCTGAGCTTCCTGACGTTCAGAATCTTGGGCAAGAGCTTCTGTCAGGCGTCCCTCAGCTTTTCGCATATTTGAGGAGATCACTTCCAACTGACCTCTTTGCTCATCGCTCTTTTTCCTTAATGCAGCTACTTCACCTTGCAGATCAACCAGACGCTTTGAATCTTGGCGGCGACCATCTTCGATCTGGCGATATGTGCGGGTATACTCTTCTTCACTGCGCTGCAAATCTTGAACTTTTACCCGCATTTCATCGATCAGCTGTGCCAATCTAGCGTCTTCATCCACCCGTGCTATTAAACTGCGGTTGATGCCGGAAAATGCTTCCATCTCTTTGCGTGTCTCATGAATACTGGAATCAACTGAACGCATTTCGACCCGGCGCACTTTTTCCATTTCTTCTTCACGCTTCTTGGTTTGCTTATCTAGTTCTTCAACTTGCTGATTGATTTCGATGCGTTGGTTTAGCAATGC
>DATKXE010000377.1:0-5886 GCA_035529195.1 Anaerolineales bacterium | reverse complement strand
TCCTCCATTTTATTTACATCAACTGGCTGTTCGCAACCGTCTGGCCAGGAAAATAATGACAACAAATAATAATGCCAGGCCTACCATTGCAGGAATCCCGACATCTTCTGCAAACCCAGTATCAGGAAGACTGGATGCAGTTGGCGTTGGGGTCAATCTTCCCGAGGCTGCTTCGGTTAATAGCGCTGAGACCGTCGCAGTTCGATCGATGGTGGGTGTAACCTGTCCTTGTGTAGGCGCAGCGATCACCAGCGTCGGTGAAGCACTGGCAGTAGCTGTCGGTGGGATTGGGGTTCGTGTAGGCGTGGCAGTGAATTTTGCTGCCAGACCCGTTTCAACTGCAGCTTGTGCAACCTGAGTATTCTGCGCATTGATCGCTGCAGCTTGAGTTGCTTGCTGATTGCGTCGTTGTGGGGCATATACCAGTGCATACAGCGCCAGGCAAATCAAGGACAGCAGCATAACGCCGCCAATCACTCCTGCCACGATATAAAAAGTTCGGTTGCCCGAATCCTCAGGGCCAGATGAATCGTCTGTGTCTAAATCAAATTCGTTATCATCAAGATCCATATCTTCAAATGCCATAGCCCATTCTCCTCCAAATTCTTACTTTAACAGATGGATATCCATCAACCCATTTTTACTCTAAAACCTCAAGGTTTACTAGTGGTAATTTTACTCTAATACTATTCTCTAGCTCAACTTCAGCCGATTTTGCTTTGATTCCATTAGGAAGCACATCCAATCCAGGTTTAAGGGTCATCAGAGTACCAATTTGAGATTGGTATGGAGCCCGGGTGATTCTCACCCGTTGACCTGGTGAAAAAATCGTGGCATCCTTCGGTTCATGAACCATTTGATTGACCGGTAGTGATATAAATGCTTCTGGTCGTTGACCAGAATATGGATCCAATTCCCCAGCATTAACTGCAATTTCTCGGCGATCGCTGGTGACCAGCAGGTTGAAAGCCGCAGAATTGATCGGTAAGAGACCAAATCCTTCAACGACCACGATTGGTAGGGAAATTTCTTGTGCGAGTGGAATTAATGAAGCCGCCATGCTGGATAGAATCAATCCCTTGAGTGGTAATTCGGATGCCGTTTGTAAAACCTGTGCATCTCCGCAATAACCTGCGAAGACTACCGTTCCACGCAAATCAATATCGAGCTGGTCAACAGAAAGAATATCTTCAACTTTCTTGATCAACACTCTCAACAGCCCAAAATTAATTTCACCGTTGCCCCACACCCCCTGAACAAGAGCGCCAATCGATTCAACCACTGCCCCGCGACCAGGGATCAAGGAAATTACCTCACCTGGTAAACCAGCGAGCACTTGTTGGGGAATGCTTTCTTCCTCGAGTAGTATTTTTCCACGCCCAATTAAAATTATCTTTCCTGAACATGGAGCTCTCACAACTCGCTTCCCCCAACCAACAGGTCCAGCCAGCACATCTCCCTCAGCTATCAAATCACCTGTTTCTTTCTGCAGATGTTTATCAGCATCGCCAATTCCTACTCCCAAACCACGCGCAATATCCAATAAAACATGCTTTGGATTTTGATTTGCCTCACCAATTACATCGACAGCAGAAACCATTTGGCTTTTGCGAACCAAAACGCGCCCTGTAATTGGTAACAGGCGGTGCCTTCGAATCCTGGTCATCGGCAAAACATGCACAACTGGCGCTAACATCTTAAGCTGGTACCATCCTTTTTCCTAATCAGAAAATCAATTACTCGTCCCATAGGTTGCAAGATCAGTTCCAAAAATAATAGTTAACCACCTAAAGTCCACAACCATTTTTTGTATAAATCCTGTCTCCGGGTAGTGTCCTTGGGAAGAAGGGTGGGGCGACCTCGTGCATCGATTACAACACCTAAAATTCCGCCAACTACGCGCACACTTCCTCCGCGACCAGGACCTCCCATACCAACATCAGAATTGTGAAGTGGCTGCAGCTTTAATCTTGCCGCCTCTCCCATGGGAATCGGTAGAGCTTCCAGCGTACCTTGTTTGATATCTAGACTGGTTTCATCCCCAGAATCATAAGTTACCCGTAGGCGCAGGATAGGAGTCCCGGGGCGGGCTTTCGCTATTGGGGTTATCACTGTAGCCAAGCTGAGGAAAGCGCTAGATTCGAGCACTTGAACTGATAAGTATGGATTGATCGCAGCTGCGGCACCAAGCGGAGCAGCCAAGTTGTGCTGGTCCAAGACCAATGTGGTGATGCTGGTCGGTTGAACAGCATCCAATAAGGTCAGCAGGCTATGCCCAACCGAGGGCGCCTTGGTTAGCACACTCCCTGTTGCCACGATTGGCTCAAACCAGGGAAGCATCCCTGTCCTCGAGCGACTAATTTTATTTGAAAAACCACTTTCCGCGGCAGACAATGCCTTACGAATCGCTTGACGAGCAAGTGCCTGTTCGATAGCGAGGTCTTCCGCTGATACTGGTAGACTGGCAGGATATATTTGCTTATTGAAAATGTAATCTCGAATGTAATCCTGACTTACTTCCATTGGGATCCAGCGCAGAATTTCTTCAATTGTGGAATTTTCCAACAAACCGGTGATCCCCCGCCCTAATCCATACTCCGGGTAAACTCCCAGGTTCAAATCTCCGTCAAAGGCTGCAGCGATTGTCGTCGCCGAAGCTCCAACATCAATTCCTAAAACTCCTTTCCCGGGATCATAGACCTTACTTAAGAATTGAATCATCCTGCCAAAAGCGCTGGAAGTTGGCATTAATCGCATCCCCGCCCACTCGTTTAAATCGCTAACACCTGGTAAACGAACAGCTCGGATAGAGCGGTATATGTCGACCATATGGTGTTGAGCTGGAGAAATTTGCTCAACCTCTAAGCTGGGACGAACATTAGGTGCAAAATAATATTTCGTCAGGTTTCCCAGTCTTTTCTCCACCTCAGGATTTAATGCCTGGTTACCCGCAAACAGCACCTCGGGCCGCTGGTCAGCTGGCATCAAGGAACATGCCAGACCAACAGATTCAAGCAATCGGATAACTGAATTCGTCGCCCCGTTCTCCGTCCCACCCGCGATCACGATTAAATCTGGCCGCTGACTCAAGATTGCATCCAAACGATCTTCTGGTTTTTTACGATCATTAAGTCCTAGCGTTTCAACTACCTGTGCATAAATCGTTTCAGTCAAACGCTGAGCACTGGCTAATGATATATCGTCAAGCAAACCAACCGCGATAACTCGCAGAGGTGGACCAGCCGATATCGTCGCGGCGAACATATCAATCCCTGTCCCATCCAGTCTGCTCGGGATGATCAATCGATCATCATCACCAATTAGCTCTCGATCAGTGATCTGCTCTAAATCGGTGATTGCCCGCAGAATCCCTTCACCAATGTGATTGAATGGAGCGGTTGCAGTTGTCCTGGCTGTGCCTACTGCCAGGAAGCGGTAGCGACCTTCTACTACATCGAAAAGCACCGCGCGAGTATTGATTTCACCTACTTCAATCGCAAGTACGGAGGAACCGGAATGGTTGGAAGGCTCCATCTTCTCCATCACCTATGAGACCAACAAGTCTATGATCGATCGAATGAAATCAACCGAAAATAAAACTCGCCCAATTAATGCTGTCAACGCAGCACTGAATACTCCCGCAAAGAGAAATCCAAATGTGATCGCCACAAAGACCTGACCAATTTGGCCCAATCCATCAATCCAGGTTTGCAATTGGGATTTTTCCGAGGATTTTGATAGATTGCTGAATTGGAAATACGCCAAGGTTGCTATAGTTCCGATCAGGATGATGATCCCGTTTATCAACCGCAATCCCAGATCGGCATCAAAGGCCTGATTTGCCTGCACATCAAATAAATTCATCGATGCAATAGTCTGGGGGATCAAAGTCCCCAGTACAGCTCCACCAATCGCGGCGGCGGCGCTCACTCCCACAATATAAGCCATTGGTAGATTGCCAATGAATGCAAAGCGCGGAGATATCTTTGTGAACAGTAATCCAGCCAGAATAATTGGAACCAGCGCCAGGATTTGTTCACTTCGTTCACCTGCAAATATTGGTTCGATCATACGCGGCACAATCACATTGTGAATCACGACTGTCGCTGCGAATCCTGCTGATACACCAATGAATACGTGCAGTGTGAGCCGAAAAAACTGATTATCACCTACCAGATAACTGAACACCAGCAGTGTAAGTACAAATCCCAGCAACGCTCCAATCCAATCTGCCCAGCTCATCATTCCACCTTCTCTTGACCCCGGACAGTGCGGGACAATTCAGGAACCACATAATAAGCCAACCCACCAACCAAGATCAACAGTGCTGCCACAAAGGTGCCCAATCCAAAAGCATCCCAATATTGTCTGGGCAGCTGGTCACCACCAATCAGTCGAGCGTACGCTGCACCACCTCTTAACCCAACAACCAATCCATTCACAGGTTGGGGAATGCTTTCATAATAAGGTCTTACAATTGGTTCCAGCTGGGCACTGGTGACCAGGACCAGGCTGGTTAAGGACAGAGGGTTTGTAATCTTTGGGGCAAGTTGTTCAATCCAGACCCGAGCAACGTCAGGATCATCAACCAGCAAGATTATCATCTCATAATCCGAAATTTGGTTGATTCCAACTACTGGGGGCAAAGCCTCTCCGGTCTCAGTATCCCAAACCGCTAATCCATCGATCGAATAAGGCATGGTACCTTGAGGGTTCTCAATAAAACTCAGTAATCCAGCTGCGCCACCAGGGATATACCCCAGATTGGTGTAATCCAAGCCATTTATGTACCCATTTTCCGATTGAGTGGTTTGGAGAAAACGCTCTGCCAATATTGGACCATTAGGGGAGGTGGAAATCAAAGTCAACAAGGCACCCTGGCTCATCAAGTGATCAAAGACCGGCACAGCAGCCGTGTCCAATTCGGCTGCCAAACCAGGTTCAAAGTCAAAACCAGCCAATACGCGAGCATTCTCAGGGAGCTCATTGATTAAGCGATTAACTTCTGCGCTGCCTTCATCATAAACCGGCAATGCCATTTTCTCACTTGATGTGATGATCGACCATAAGACAGCCAATAATAGAACCACGGCAATGCTCCAGCGCAGGACATGCTGCTGTGAAATTGCGCTCTTGCCAGGCAGTGGTTTTGGTTGACCTTCATCCTCAATTAGGGTTTGCAGCAGTTCTACATGCTCTTGCTGGCTGTTAGAAACATTGATTTTCGTTGAATAAGCTCTGGGTTTTCGTATTCGGACAATCCCCGGTTCCGCTGACAGAACTCCGGTCAATCCTGCTAAGGGTCCCGCGT
The DNA here is from genome assembly GCA_035529195.1 of Anaerolineales bacterium. Classification (GTDB taxonomy): domain Bacteria; phylum Chloroflexota; class Anaerolineae; order Anaerolineales; family UBA4823; genus PFL25. The sequence goes on along the minus strand of DATKXE010000377.1, from coordinate 575 downwards.
TTTCAAGGCTGCCAGGGGATTGTTCAAAAGCTTTTTGATCTACCGGTGCCTCATCCCGCTGAGCCTGATCTTGGGAAATCTGCGGCGGATCTTCAACCTCCTGGCTTGCAGGAGAGTTTTCTTCTATTAGTGCATCATTCAACCAAGTAGGTATCTCACCAGATTCATTTCTTTCACTGTCCCCAAGAAAGGGCGATATTGTGGAGCTCTCATCCTGGGTTCCAGAGACCTGAGTAGAGCTGCCAGGCATCCAATCTGAGGCTGGTAGCTCCAAGCCCAAATCCTGGTCTCCTGCCGCCTCACTTTCGCTGGCGCCAGATTGTTTGAGTTCTCTCAACCAATCAGGAGTCTCTGCTTCAGCCCCATGCCCTCCCAAACCATCACGATTTTCTTCGCTCCCAGGTATCAATATCTCTCCTGGTTCTACTTGCCCGCTTTCATGGGGCTCTAGGTGAGCCAGACAGAAGTCGCAATATTTATTATCAACCGGGTTTGGTTTCCCGCACAAGGGGCAATGAATTTCGTCCACTAATTTTCCCCGTATGGCCGGTCAGCACCCATCAGAATTCGAAGGC
>DATKXE010000376.1:0-8549 GCA_035529195.1 Anaerolineales bacterium | reverse complement strand
GAGAGCCACCAGAAAAGCGCACGATTGGATGGGTCCAGCATGGATCAAATCAGGTTTGATATCCTGGATCAGATTGCGCAATTCGATCAAAAATCGGGGTGCATTTGAAACGGAGAAAGAAGATCCTCCCCCAGACCAGTTGATTTTGTGAATTCCCGCAGGAAGCGGACGATCTTCGAGTTGAGCTCGGCTTCGCTCCAAACGCAGGAAATGGGTTTCATAAGGAGTCTCAGCCAAGGCTGATAAAAAGCGGTGATCATGGTTTGTGTAGTCACGGGAAAAATAAATCAAGCGGGTCACAGAAAGATTGTCTTCTCCTGTTCACCCAAATCTACCCAGCGCAGTTCTTTACCAGCTGGAATAGCATCAATTGCCCGTGTACCAATCACTTGGTCAATTTCATAGGGGGGAATCGCCCCAGGAGTAGCAGGTCTTAATACTGCTATCATCTCTCGAGAGAGGCTCTCACCCCTTTTTATATCTCGGTTTGCGCGCAAACAACGTCGTTGAACTACAACAGTCTGCTCTTCATTTTCCATTACACGTTTATCCGGAGAACCCATGGCTCTTTCAAGCTCTCGAGTTCGATCGACCATCTCCCGCCAGGTTTCAGGGGTCATCGAGAAAGGATGATCGGGTCCGATGCGCGCATTGTCATCGGTAAAGTGCTTTTCAATGACCCTGGCACCCAAAGCAACTGCGCCTAAGACAGTCGCAGGACCAAGAGTATGGTCTGAGAGTCCAAGGATCAGGTCCGGGAACATGGTGCGGTATGAATTAAGAACCCGTAAATTGATGTGATCATAGTTTTCCAGGCTGGCAGTGTAATTTGTGTTGCACTGCATTAATACCAATTGAGGATTAATCGCCAGGGTGGTGTGCACCGCGCGTTGAACATCACCGATATCAGACGCACCGGTAGCCAGGAGCACTGGTTTTCCTTTCCTGGCTATATGCTCTATTGCCTCTAACCAGGTGATATCTCCTGAGCCAACTTTAAAGGCTGGCACGTAAGGATCGAGCATATCTATAGCCTCAAAATCATAAGGAGAAGAAAAGTAATCGATGACAACCTTATCGCACTCCTCTTTAAGAAATGGTGTCCACTCAAAAGGAATCGATGCATCATGATAGATCTCAAAGACACTCTTCTTCCAAGTGGATTGGTGAGAAATTTGTGATCCCAGCGCTTGAAATCCGTAATCTGAAACGATCTCAGCTGCTCGAAAATTCTGGAATTTTGCAGCTGCTGCGCCTGCTTCTTGAGCCAAACGAATCAGCATCTTGGCGCGCTCTAAATCTCCATCATGGTTCGCGGATATGTCTGCAATAAAATAGGTTGGTTGGTTCTCACCGATTGAATTCGAACCAATTCGGATTTCCATATTTCACTCCTAGTCCAGGCTATCAAACTCGCATCTTCTGGATGAATTCCGGGTAACCACTGAGATATTGCTGGTGAAAGCGTTCAAGACAAGTCTGCAAATCAGGGGGTGATTCACCGAGTTCTCGTGCCAGTTTGTCAGATTTAAGGGTCAGCATAAGAGACCGAGCTGCAGCAAAATCAGCATCAGAAATTGATGTTGGTTTGATAAGAGATTGATCATATCCAAACAAGCGAGCTAGCTGAACACCGAAATCGTATTTGCTGGCACAATCCCGGGCAACGACATGGTAAAGACCTTGAAGACCCTGCCCAAGCATCTCTAGTAAAAGGTTCGCCAAATCATTGACCAATAACGGGCAAAAATACACATCTGTAAAACCAGAGATTTGTTTTTGAGCCGCAAGATTATTTAGAAACCACTCAGCTAAACTACGCTGTCCACTCAAACTCCAACCAAAGAGATTGACCCTGGCGACTATTGCCTGGGGATTCGCCGCAGATACTGCCTCTTCACCCAAAAGTTTCGTTCTGGCATAAGTGCTAAGGGGGTTGGGTTTGTCCATTTCGGTATACTCACCACCCCTGCCATCAAACACAGCATCTGTTGAAATGTGAACCAGGCGCGCTCCGCCCTTGGCGACATACTGAGCCAGTTTTTCAGGCAATTCTATATTCAGTTTTTTCGCCAGGGCCGGTTTGGCCTCACAGGCATCGAGGTTCGCTAATGCCGCACAGTTGATCACCCAATCTGGTTGACTCGCTTCAAACAAATCTTCAAGAGAGCCGGGTCGGGTTAGATCTGATTGAATTACTGTGAATGGTGCATTTCTAATTTCATTCCTGTTGACACTACCGAAAACCTCATACTTGTGACTGGCTTCAAGAGCCAGGTTGAGACCGAGCAAACCACTGGCTCCGGTAACCAGCAGGCGCATCCTAAATAATCGACCTCATATTATTATTGAGCGCGCTCCTGTTACCGATGAACAATCACCAGATCCCATTCTTCCGTTCAAACGATTGGCCTCTCGATGAATTCCGCTTCAATTGGGGCTACGATTTCTCGAATTTGATCGATTGTTAACCATTCCTCATTGCTGTCACTGGAATATCGAAATCCATCAGGTAATGGCTGGCCAATATCTTGCCAGCCATGTCCAAACCACAATGCTTCAGACGGCTGAACTACATACATTTCCTCTAATTCAACCGTCGCCCGCGCTTCATCTTCATGAATTAATACCTCATGCAGCTTTTCTCCCGGACGGATACCAATCTCCTCAAAATCCGCATCCGGTGCGATCACCCTGGCTATATCAACGACTTTCATGCTGGGAATCTTTGGTACGAATACCTCACCACCCTGCATTTGTTCAATACATCGAATAACAAACTTTACTCCCTGATCCAGAGTGAGCCAGAAGCGAGTCATTCTTTCATCTGTTAGGGTAAGTTTCTTCTGATCCCTTTGCATTATGAATACAGGTATGACACTGCCGCGGCTGCCGACAACATTTCCATAACGAACGCAGCTGTAGCGGGTAGCTGTTCCTCCAGCATAAGCATTGCTCTGGACAAATAATTTTTCAGCTGCCAGCTTTGTCGCCCCATAGAGATTAATTGGATTGACCGCTTTATCCGTGCTGAGTGCCATAACTTTGCTTACACCAGCGTCCAGAGCAGATTCGATCACATTGCTGCTCCCTAAGATGTTTGTTTTGATCGCTTCCATGGGATTGTATTCACATGCCGGTACCTGCTTGAGTGCAGCGGCATGTACCACAATATCAACTCCCTGCATGGCACGGTGCAGCCGGCCCAAATCCCGAACATCTCCAATAAAATACCGCAGATCAACATGATCAAAACCGCTGATCCTCATCTCATGCTGCTTCAATTCATCACGGCTAAAGATGATCAGCTTGGCAGGTTTATAGTCCCGAAGCATGATCTCTACAAATTTTCTACCGAATGAGCCGGTACCACCGGTCACAAGAACAATTTGATTTGTCCAATCCATCAAAGACTCCATTTAACCACTGATCAACTCTTCTTGAGAACGATAAGTGGGTATAACCCGTTTTCTCCCATATATTCTGGGAAACGCTCTTCTAGCCGGTAAAGCTGGCGTAAGAGCCACCGTCCTCCAAGATGCGGATGTATATATGCCTTCAGGAACCGAACACTTACAGTTCGCCAGACATAAATTTCGAGTTGGACTAGCCTGCCGACTTCCATCTTAAGCCAATTGGCATTTTGCTTGTTGACAAATGTGCTCACCGTACTTGTCCTGGGAGCAGCAGGACCCTGGGATTTGTTGCTCAGTCGCCGGGTGATTCTTCTTTTCGTCCTGCGGCCCCATTTGATGGGAGCGACGAAGAAATCGCTGATGGATGAGCTCTCCCATCCATTCACAACCACAGCACTTCTCGACTCACCGAGCACGCGGAATAACTCTAGGAATGCACGCTGATGTTCACTCGAAGGAAGGTGGTGGATGGTATGCAGAGAGACCACACCATCAAATGCTTGATCAGCAAACGGTAGATTGGCTACATCTGCGACTACAAACAGTCCTTGTCCATCATCTTTCCGGTCTCCAATTCGCTGGCGTGCCTCTTTCAAAGCCACGATCGAAATATCTGCACAAACGCGGGCTTGATACCCTTTTGAGTAATCCAGGTATTCCGGATACTGGATCGGACCAGAACCAGCGTCCAGGAAATATTTACCCTCAGGGTTCAGATGGCGCCTTACTCGCAAGTGGCAGTTATGGATATACTCCTGTGAAACAGGTCTTAAATCCTCGAAGCGAGCGTTCTGATAGACGCCCTCGCCGACTTCCTGCCAACCAACCTGATCGTAGAATTGGCGCACCTGCTGTTTTACTTGAAAATCAGAAGATGTTTCCATAAGCTACTTATTTTGACCAATCGATTGGTTCTCCGACCAGATATCGGAGGGTGTTTCCATATTCAACCAATCCAGATTTGCTCATTACGTTCTCCATAGATGTATTATCGATGTCTTCCCATAAATGGAGTAAATGCCAGGGGTAAGGTTGCGGGTATTCAAAAAAGAAACGGTAAGCATATTCCCAAGCTAGATCGATCTCTCGCTTTGAGAGCTGGCTTATCCCGGTTTCAGAAATAAATTCCGTTAGCATTTCAAAAAATTCGGTCCAAGAGTTTGGATCCAGCGTAAATCCTTTATTCCGATAATGCGTTTGACCGATCACAATCACAGGAACACCGCTCATCGCCATTTCCATTCCAACTGTTGTCGTGTAAACCAGGCCGAGGTCGGCGATTTCAATCAAATCATATGTGTTGATTTCCGCATCAGCTGAGATTAGATGGATGTTTTCCGGAATGCCTGTTTGGAATGTCTTGTGAACGATGTCCGCTACCGATGGACCTTTGGTAACTAGTTCACCTGGATGGATACGGACAACCAATTGAGCATCTGAATGCCGAGCAAAATACTCGATGGTCCTTTGCAGCCATTCAGTCATGCTGTCGCTGAAAATCTGTCTTCCGAGCGTAAGGCTATCACCGATCACATTGGTAGCCAGCAATATTACTGGCCTGTTATCCTGTCCGAGCAAAGACCTGACCTGTTCTCCACCAGCTGTCGGCACTCCCTGCCATTGGCGAGAGAAATTACTCCACAAACTAGCTTTACGCCGGGATGAATAGAGGTCCCTAACTCGATCTAACTCCGCTGCAGGAATATCAAGTCCCTTCCTGGTGTCCCATAGATTGTCTGTCCTTTGATGCATCACTTCTGAATTTTGAGCTAACCAAATCCTGTTCCTCTGCTCGCCAAACTCATAGGTGACTGTAGGAAGATCCAAGTAACTGGCAACCTGGAAAACACTGCCAAATTCTAATATACTCCCGTTGGGAATTATGACCACATCCGGTGGAGAAGATTTCAGCCACTGCAATGCAGCAGCAGCTGCTGCATTGTTCCTTTCCTGTCGCAAGGACAATATTGGGCTATTCAAAGGGACATCTTCCATCTGCATGATGTATTGGGTATCGCGTAATGATACTTGATCGATGATCTCTCGCAAATCGAAAGGGATGTTAATTTCTTCTACGCCACGATCTAGGAATGCTTCGAATTGAACCAAAGATTTCGCAACCGCTAACACATTTTGAGCATAAATATTTTGCCGGCGCAGATCAAATTTGTTGATCGGCTCACTGGAATTGCTGTATGGAAGATACGCTAGGGTGACTGAATGCCCTTGAGCAGCCAAAGCTAAACCCAAAACTGTGCCATGGGCTATCCAAAAATGGAGGGTAGAGAATATGAACACATTTTTCCCTGATTGGCTACCCCGATTCGCGGCTGTGGCTTGTTCAACCAGAGTCGGGAGTCGTTTCTGAAGTTCATCCAATTTAAACCCTGTCCTGGGTGGTTTCCCACCCTGTCGCAAATGCCAGTAAACCTCTGCAGTTAATGGCATTTCTCCCAGAATTTTTTTCGCTGTTGTCTTGGTGATCATTGTGCCTCGATCCTCCAATCCAAAGATGGTCGAACCGGACCAAGGCGGTTTTCTGGCCACTGCATTCCAGGTGCCCCGGAAACGTCAACAGTAAAAGTCAGGGCTTGTTCGTCTTGGAAATAGCGCTTGACTCGGAAAGAACTGGCATTTATCCCAAGAACGTAGCGTCCTTCATTAAGAAAATTAGCCGGGAGCGTACAGACACTGTTGAATTGCCCTTCGGGGCGAACACTGAAGCGCTCATACATTTCTGGCTGATCGGTATCAAAGGAGGTAAAAACATATTCACCTCGAGTAGTCATCAGGTACAAACCAACTCGCAAACCAGTGATGGGTGAGTCCAGCTGGTATTCGACTTTAATGGTTATTGGCTCAGTCGATCGAACCGTATCGATAATTTTTCCATTCTGGTCACACAAACGCAGCGCGATCGGTCGAAATGGGCTGGCGTTCTCCGGAATTTCATCCGCTTCCCACAAGCGCTGTCCTGTTTGAGCGTAACCCGTTGACATATAATAATCCACTGCTTCCTGGGTTGGCGCTCTCAAAACCAGGCTACCTTTGTCCAGCAATATTGCCTCTTCGGTCAGCCTTAAAATTGCAGACATATTATGGCTTACAAAGAGCACCGTGCGGCCTTGCTTGGCTACATCACTCATTTTCCCCAGACAGCGGCGTTGGAATTCGGCATCGCCAACAGCCAGCACTTCATCAACAACTAATATATCCGGCTCAAGGTGAGCTGCGACGGCAAAAGCTAGTCTGAGATACATACCGCTTGAATATCGTTTGACCGGGGTATCAATAAACTGCTCGATTTCAGCAAATGAGACAATCTGATCAAATTTCGCATCAATCTCGGTTTTGTTCATCCCTAAAATGGCGCCGTTAAGGAAAATGTTTTCTCTTCCAGTCAGTTCAGGATGAAATCCTGTTCCAACTTCTAACAATGATCCAACTTGACCGCGAATCTCCGCAAACCCTTCACTGGGTTCTGTAACCCGGGAAAGGATCTTCAACAAGGTGCTCTTCCCAGCCCCATTGCGTCCAATCACGCCCAACACTTTTCCTTTTTGAACATCAAAGGAAATATTACGTAAAGCCCAGATCTTGCCCAGCTCCTCATCATTCTTCCTGCGCTTCAATCTGGCTGGCAGATTAATCGATTCAACCAGAGACTCACGCAGCGTGCGGTACCGCGTTGGAGATAACCCGATGCGATATTGTTTTCCTAATTGCTCTACTTTAATCGCTAAATCACTCATAATTCTTAGAAACCCGGATAGCGGATGAAGGATCCTCTTCATCCAGAACGATCACTGCCATCTCACGTGATTCAAATCACACCATATCAGCAAAAGTGCGCTCCATGCGTCGGAAATAAAACATGCCTGTGATCAATAACAAAAAAGCAACAACACTTGATACAGCAACCATTGGTCCCGGGGAGGTGGAGGTACCTAGTAATGCCCATCTAAAACCTTCGACAACACCGACCATTGGATTTAATGCATATAAAGTCCGCCATTGTTCTGGAACTTCACTCGCCGGGTACACGATTGGTGTCAGATAGAACCATAATTGGGTCAGGAAGGGGATAATGTAACCAATATCTCGGTACAGCACATTTAGTGCAGAAAGCCAGAGACCAACTCCCAGAGCCGTAACCAGGGCCAGAAGTAAGAATAGCGGCAGCGTCCAGATATTGGTTGTTGGCGGGATGTTGAAATACCACATCATACCCAACAGAACCACAAAAGCGATCGAAAAGTCAACCAGACCTGAAACAACCGATGCCAGGGGGATCACCATGCGGGGAAAATAGATCTTCGTGATCATGGCGCGGTTCGTTACCAAGGAGCGACCCGCGTCATTCAATGCTTTTGCGAAAACTCCCCAAGGCAACAGCGCAGTATACGAAAACACAGGATAGGGTACACCTTCTGAAGGCACATTCAATAGTCCGCCAAAGAAGACACTGAATACGACCATCGAAAGGAATGGTTGTAAAATCGCCCAACTCGCACCCAATGCAGTTTGCTTGTATCGAACCTTGATATCGCGCCATGTCAGGAAATAGGCCAGTTCCCGGTATTTCCACATTTCACCCAGGTTAAGTCTTCCCCAACCACGGGTTGGTTTCAGGAGAAGCACTTCCTCTTTTTGCTTGGTTGATGCTGCAGATTGCGTCATTATTTGCCTTACTAAGTCACTCAACTACGCTCATACGTTTATTCCCGAGTTAATTCTGTCTCGATTTTCCCGATACCATTCAATCGTCTGGCGAAGTCCATCTTCAAAATTGGTATGGGCGCGAAATCCGAAGTATTCCTCAGCCCGAGTCGTATCCAGAACCCTGCGAGGTTGGCCATTTGGTTTCGAGGTATCCCAAACCAGTTCACCCGTAAATCCTGTCAAGCGAGATATGACCTGAACCAATTCCTTGATGCTGATCTCCTGCCCCGAACCCAGATTCACGGGCTCGCTGTTATCATAATGCTCGGTTGCCAGCAAAATCCCTTCGGCAGCGTCCTCAACAAATAGAAACTCGCGGGTTGGTGATCCATCCCCCCAGACAATGATCTGTTCCTCAGCCCTTTCCTGAGCTTCAACACATTTACGGATCAGCGCTGGGATCACATGCGA
>DATKXE010000375.1:0-4012 GCA_035529195.1 Anaerolineales bacterium | reverse complement strand
CCCACCCAGTCAGCTCCGATCCCAGCGGAAATATCCATCGCATTCATTGATGTCGGTCAGGGTGATGCGACATTGATCCGGGATGGAACCGGCTTCGATATTCTTGTTGATGGTGGTCGTAAATCGGTTGGCGACGAAGTGATCGACTACCTGCAGCAAGCTGGCATTGATGATTTGGAAATCATGATAGCTACCCATGCCGACAGTGATCATATCGGTGGCCTGATCGCGATCCTCGAGTCTGAGGAAATTCAAGTTGAGAGTGTATATTTCAACGGGTATCCTGGCGACACGTTGACCTGGCTTCAATTCACCGAAGCGGTCAATGCGGATGGATTAAGCCTCCAAAGAATTGAATACCCGCAGACCTTGAATTGGGGAGGTTTCGAGGTTCGGGTGTTAAATCCATTACCCGGTATGGTTGAACCAGAGCAAAATGAGGCTTCTGTAGTTCTTCTATTTACCTATGCGCAAATCACGTTGCTCCTCACCGCTGACATAGAAACAGGAGTAGAAGAATTGATTCTCGAGCGAAGCACCAATCTGCATGCAGATATCTTAAAGGTCGCCCATCATGGCAGCAAGCACAGCAGTTCGACTGCATTTCTTGCTGAAATCCAACCACAGGAAGCCATCATTTCAGTTGGTGTGAATCCATATGGTCATCCTGCACCTGAAACTCTAGCCCGCTTGAGTGATATAGGGGCGAATATCATGCGCACCGATATGGTGGGAACGGTCTTAGTGACAAGTGATGGAATAGATTACCGGATCATTCCGATATTAACCTACCTGCCATTAATATTTCAAGTTATCATTAATCCTTAATGGATCAACTTACGCCCATTAATCCTTAATTGTTGAATCTTATTGTAGAATAATCCGTTCCAACAAGGAAAGCATCCCAAACAACACTTCACCAAGCAGTCAAACCTACTCCTAAATCGATGACCAACAAGAAACAATGGTGGCAAAAAACCACTATCTATCAAATCTATCCCCGTTCTTTTATGGATTCAAATAACGATGGGATTGGTGATTTGCATGGCATCATTTCAAAGCTTGACTATATCAAAGATTTGGGTTTTGGCACTATCTGGTTGTCACCAACCTTCACCAGCCCCCAACAGGATTGGGGATACGATATCAGCAATTATCTCGGAATCGCTCCTGAATATGGTCAAATAGGCGACGTCGAACAATTAATTGATCAGGTCCATCAAAGGGAGATGCGCGTTTTATTCGATCTGGTGCTGAACCATACCTCGATTCAACATCCCTGGTTTATTGAATCGTGCAGCTGCATAGATAATCCGAAGAGAGATTGGTACATCTGGAAAGATGGACGGGGCTCAAGACCCCCTAATAACTGGCAATCCATCGTAGTATGTTCTGGATGGCATATCGATCCAAAATCGAACCAGTGATATTACGCCAGTTTCCTCCCCTTCCAACCCGATCTGAATTATCGCAATCCTGATGTTGTCGCAGAAATGCTCGCCATCGCAAAATATTGGTTTGAGATGGGTGTCGATGGCTTTCGCTTAGATATTTTTCACAGCCTTTTCAAGGATGCTGATTTTCGAGACAATCCCAGATCATCCAAGCTGTATTCAAGAGATTTTCGAGCCGGGTATTTCCAAAACTGGAAGTATAACTTCAACCAACCTGAAACAATACAATTTGGCCCTAAGTTGAGAAGATTAGCTGACTCCTATACACCACCCAAATTACTGCTTGGTGAGATTTATGCGGATGACAACACAATCAGAAAATATCTCGGCCCTGATCTCGACGGTTTGAACCTGGCTTTTTTATGGAATTTACTGGCTGTCCGCCCAGATGCAGAATTTTTAAGAAATATTCTCTACCATAATCAAAAAAATTCCCCGAACCCTATACACCAGTGCTTATATTTGGCAATCACGACCACCAAAGACTGCTGACGAGAATCGGTTCTGACCCTCGTTTAGCATCTCTTTTAGCAGTGTTCCAATTCACTGCCCGCGGGGTTCCGGTGACATATTATGGTGAAGAAATCGGAATGACCGAGCTGCTTTACCCCAGGGAACAGTCGAAAGATCCTGTAGGGAAGCGCTTCAGTTGGATTCCTGATTTCGCCCTAAAGGTATTGAATTTATATGCATCACGGGATGGCTGCCGGACACCCATGCAGTGGGAACCGGTTAAGAATGCAGGATTCACGCTTCCTGGAACCGAGACTTGGCTGCCGATCAATGAGCATTCCAATCGAGTGAACGTAACCAGTGAAATGGAGCAACCAGAATCACTGCTGATTGTCTATCACAACCTCTTGCGTATCCGCCGAGGGTATAGCGCCTTACAAAATGGCAGCCTTGAGATTATTAAACCTGACCGGGGGGGTACCCTCAACTATTAGCCTATAAACGACAGTACAAAGAATATGCGGTCCTGGTATTGATCAATTTTGGTGATTTCAGATGTGTTTTTGTGAATGACTATGGATTTCAGCAGGTAATCTTGAAGGTAGGAGATATTTATCAGAATGAAGCTGGGGATATCGAGATGGAACCACTATCCGCGGCTATAGTTACATATGGTTAGGTGGGGAAAGTATTTCTATGGATGTCAACCAATCCTGAGGTAAATGTGCTCAATCTGAACGGCGTACGCGAGCAAGGTTGAGAAAATGTTCCTAGAGATCGGAGTCCGAAATATGGGCGCTGATATAAGTAATGATCTGCTGAGCTTCATCACGCAAGCCATTTGCAGTTTGCGGATCGTTTTCGAGATCGGCCATATCCAACAGTATCGCCCACAGACTGCGCTGTGAATTTTGCTTATGGGCTAATGAATGAACCTCGATTAATGTCTCGTATGCCTGTTCATCCTGCTCAAGCCTAATTAATGCCCTGGCTTTCTAGTTTAACAAATCAGGGACCAAGATCTTGACCTGGCTGAGATTCAAGGAATTAAGTTAACGATCCACAGTTTCCAAGGCAAGTTGAAAATTTTTGTTGGCCAGATGGATTTCGATATACAAGGTATAAATATAGGGGTGGAAGAATAACTCGCTGTAAGTGCTGTACTCTAATCCGACTTGATCAAAAATCTCGAGAGCTTTTTCATATTCACCAGCATAGAGTTCATTTTGAGCCTGGTTTACATAAAACAGAGGTCTAAAGCTCTCATATTGGGCTACAAAGTCTTTGATCTGGTCCTGATATTGTTTAGCGTTTTCCAAATCGCCCAGCATGGCGAAGAGCCATGATTGAATCATCTGGGTGGCAACTACTCCAGCGGCGAAATTTGACTGCGGGGATCGGATCCCAGCAATCCCACGAGCATTGGTTGGTTTTTTTTTCGACCGAGAACATTGTATACGGGAACGAGTTCACTCTTCCCTTTGACCTCAATCCCACCCAAGGATTCAACTTCAATCCAGGGTGACACGAACCGAAAAGTCTCACCGGTAATCTGTATTGAACCTGGGGAAGCGCTTTGCTCCATGCGCGTTGCCAAGTTGACTGCGTCACCCATGGCAGTATATTCACCTGCCTGCGCGGATCCCATTTCCCCAACCACGACAACACCGGTATTTATACCCACCCTTACATTGAAATCCAGATCAAATTCTGAAGAAATCTGCTCTCGGAAAGGCTGTATTCCCTGGAGGATATCCAAACCCGCATAGACTGCACGCAGAGGGTCATCTTCATGCGCTGTTGGTGCACCAAAAAACGCCAGGATGGCGTCTCCCATCAACCTGGCAACAGTCCCCCCATATCAAATTATTGGCTTAGTTAGGTAATCAAAAACTCGGCCCAATCTTCAGGATCGAGATTTTCAGCCATGGCGGTTGATCCCTTGACATCTGAGAACAAGATCTTGACCACCCGCCGCTCACCTGCCAGTTTCCGGCGCGGGGATGGGGTTTCTCCAAAGCTATTGATTTGCATACGTCTGTTTATTCTTTTACTTGAACCCCACCTTGTCTACATAGCACCACATCCAATCCTCACCCGCTTCA
>DATKXE010000374.1:0-16339 GCA_035529195.1 Anaerolineales bacterium | reverse complement strand
TTATTGTCGCCTTTGTTTCAGTTTGGATTTCGTTTACTTTGGTCTATTTAGGTTCAAATCCAGTTAGATAACAATCTCAATCCTGGCAAGTGGTATCGCATCAGTTACCAATGAACTTTATGCCATGCTGGGCGCAGACTTCGTCAAAAGGTGCCCGGTGTAATCCTTTTACGCCATCAAAGGCGTTGAGCAGGCGTTGGGCAACCTGCACAGCATTCTCACCTTTCACACATACCCGGAGTAAGATCGCCAGCAGTTCGGCGTTGGAAAGCGACTTGGGACCTAATCTGGCTAAGCGTTCACGGGGTTGCTCAGATTCGGCAAAATCTGTGATCCGGTAGGGGGTATTCTTTTTCATGGCTTGGCTTCTTCCTCAGTTAAACGGTTTTCCCTCTTCATATGACTATACAATAATATAATCATTAGTGCAAGCATTTCTGTGAGCGAGATAGCTTCCATGCTATAATTTTTCTCAATAAGTGCCCTATGAATTTCGATCCAACTGCATTAGGTGATTTTATTCTGATCTTAACTGCCTGGGCGGCAGCGTTTTTGGTTGCCCTATGGCTGGCCCTGGTTTTTTGGACTTACCGGGATATCAAAGCAAGGGCGCGCGATCCCCTCTCACGAATCCTGGCTGTGCTGGTAGTTGCCGTCCTATTTCTACCTGGAATACTGATTTATCTGATATTACGTCCAGCCCACACCCTCGAAGACGAATACCAGCAAACTCTTGAAGAAGAGGCTCTGCTGCAGGCTATTGAAGAAAGCCCTCTGTGCCCGGGATGTGGGAGGCGCATTAAAGATAACTGGTCAATCTGTCCGAACTGCCATACCAAGCTGCGAAAGAATTGCCACCATTGCGGCAAGTTGATGGAATTACCCTGGAATATTTGCCCTTATTGTGGAACTCCCGCGCCTGGGATGCGTCGTGAACATCTAACCTTGGATGAAGCCCTGCGACCGCTTCCAGAGGAATCTGAAGAGTTGGAGGAAGTTGAGGTTCCCTTTCCTGAAACCATTGCAGAAGCGGATTTATATTCGGAATCAAAAGAGGATTTAGAACAGCTCGAAGATGTACCTCAAAGTGAGGAACCTGAGGAATGAAAACATGCGGCTCAAATCCTTCATGAGCCGCATTTGTAATTCTTGGACAATACTGTGGGGGGAACCTAACGAATCCTCTTCACATTCAGAGCATCCCAGCCTGAGTAGCTGGCCGTTTCGCCTAATTCACCTTCGATGCGCAGCAACTGATTGTATTTTGCCACCCGGTCCGACCGCGCCGGGGCGCCGGTTTTGATTTGACCCATGTTGAGGGCGACTGCCAGATCAGAGATGGTGGTATCCTCGGTTTCACCGGAGCGATGGGATGTCACCGCTCGCCATCCAGCGCGATGGCAGATTTCAACAGCTTCAATTGTCTCGGTTAAGGTGCCGATCTGGTTGAGTTTGACCAGCAGCGCATTGGCTGCTTTTTCTTCGATACCCCTGCGGACACGTTCTGGATTGGTGACCAGCAGGTCATCTCCGACGATCTGGATGCGGTCACCAACCTCTGCGGTCATCAATTTCCATCCTTCCCAGTCATCCTGGGCAAGCCCGTCTTCGATCGAAACGATCGGGTATTGGTCAACCCAAGCCTTCCAGAACGCGACCATTTCTTCACTGTTCAGTTTTTTACCTTCTCGGCGCAGGTTATATAAGCCGGTATCAGCTTCGTAAAATTCCGAAGCTGCTGGATCGAGGGCTATCGCAACCTGATCGCCAGCTGTGTAACCAGCTTTTTCGATCGCCTCCAGGATTACTTCCACCGCTTCGGCATTGGTCTTCAAAGCCGGCGCATATCCCCCTTCATCACCAACCAGGGTTGTATAGCCATGGTTTTTGAGAACCTGCTTCAAATTTTGGTAGATTTCCGATCCCCAGCGCAGAGCTTCAGCAAAGGATTGGGCACCTAATGGCATGACCATAAATTCCTGGGCATCCGTTGACTGCCAACCGGTATGAGCTCCGCCGTTGAGGATATTGAGCATTGGAACCGGCAGGATGTGGGCGTAAACTCCGCCAATATAGCGGTACAACGGCAATCCGACTGAATTTGCAGCAGCTTTGGCAGCCGCCAGGCTGGTGCCCAGGATCGCATTAGCTCCCAGATTTGATTTATTCTCGGTCCCATCCAGCTCGATCATTTTCATGTCGATCAGTTTTTGTTCAGTCGCATCCATACCAGTGATCAGCTCAGCGATAGCGTTGTTGGCATTTTCTACGGCTTTCAACACGCCTTTGCCGCCATAACGATCTTTGTTCTGATCGCGTAATTCCAGTGCTTCGTGGACTCCTGTTGATGCACCAGATGGTACTGCAGCTCTCCCAGTACTGCCATCCTCAAGCGTAACTTCTACTTCGACCGTTGGGTTGCCCCGTGAGTCTAGGATCTCACGGGCGGTCAATCCTGCAATTGTTGGATTCATATTTCACCTCATCAAAAATTGTTATCTTGCCTGCATCCAGGCAAGATTGATAATCAATAGTCTGCGATCTTGCGCGGCTAACCGGGGTCCAGGAAAATCCCTGGTTTAATATCAGGATGTGCTGACTTTGCTGGTCTCCAGCTCGATCGGATTGGAAACTGCTGCTTGTTCGCTAACAGCTTCCAGAAAGGCCCTAAATAATGGATGGGGGCGGTTGGGGCGGGAAAGAAATTCAGGGTGGAATTGTGTTCCAAGCATGAATGGATGATCGCTTAATTCTGCAATTTCGATTAACCGCCCATCAGGTGATATCCCTGAAAAACGCATCCCAGCCGATTTGAGAAGTTCACGGTAAGCGTTATTTAGCTCGAATCGGTGGCGATGCCGCTCCTCGATTTCTTTCTTCTGGTAAGCCCGTTCAGCGATCGTGCCTGGCTGCAGAACACAGGGATATAAACCCAACCGCATGGTGCCACCCATATCAGCGATATCCCGTTGATCCGGCATCAGATCGATAACTGGATGAGAAGTCCCACGATCGAATTCGGTCGAATTAACTTCCTCGTCTCCTAAGACACTCCTGGATAATTCGACCACCATCAGCTGCATTCCTAAGCACAAACCAAAATAAGGGATTTTATTTTCGCGGGCGTAGCGGGCAGCCTGAATCATGCCCTCGATTCCACGCCCTCCGAATCCGCCAGGGACGATTATGCCGTCGGCTGCGCTTATTACATCCCAGCCGCGACCTTTCTCAAGCTCTGCTGAATGTACCCAATCGATTTCCACTTCGATGCCTAGGGATAATGCTGAATGCAGCAGCGCTTCCCGAACGCTCATATAAGCATCCCGTAGTTCAATATATTTACCAACGAGTGCTACCCGCACGGTAGGTTTGTCACGTCGTATTTCCTGGACTAAATTCTCCCAATTTTCCCAATCTGGTTTCCGGCGGGCGGTTAACCCCAAGTGATCAAGTAAATAATCACCCACGCCAGCTTTTTCAAGGAGCAAAGGCACCTCGTACAGGATTTTGGTGGTGATCATTGGAACCACTGCCTGCAGCTCTACGTCGCAAAACAGGGCGATCTTTTCGCGCAAGCTGTCATCAACCGGGTGATCAGACCGGGCAATGATCATATCCGGGGAGATGCCTATTGAGCGCAATTCACGAACTGAGTGTTGGGTGGGTTTTGTTTTCAATTCGCTTGTAGCCCCGATATGCGGCAGCCAGGTGACATGCACATACACGCTGTTCTCACGACCTACATCAGTACGCATCTGGCGCAGTGATTCCTGGAAAGGAAGCGACTCAATATCACCTACTGTGCCACCGATCTCAACCAGCACAATCTCAGCCTGGGTTGTTTTTGATACCAGGCCAATCCGTCGTTTGATCTCGTTGGTGATGTGAGGAATGACCTGGATGGTGCCTCCCAGGTAATCCCCCCGGCGTTCCTTAGCGATCACTTCTGCATATACCTGTCCAGTAGTCACATTGCACACCCGGTTTAGATTAATGTCGATAAACCTTTCGTAATGCCCAAGATCTAAATCGGTTTCAGCCCCATCAGCCAGCACATATACTTCCCCATGCTGGTAGGGGCTCATTGTTCCCGGGTCGACATTGATATATGGATCTAATTTCTGAACGGACACAGAGAAACCACGTTCTTTCAGCAGCCGACCGATAGCGGCTGTGGTGACCCCTTTTCCTACAGAACTGACCACACCACCAGTAAGAAAAACATATTTTGTCGTCATCCCGTCTCCATATCTACCCGGAACTCATATCAGTAATCGACACCACTAACCGGAAAAAAAGAAGTGGGGAGGACTGTCGGTTGACGACCTCCCCACCCGGATTCAATTGGTTGAAATCACTTTCTAAATTCACTTGCGTCAGCACACCCTTTAACCAAATTCTGGGCTGAGTTTACCATATTTGGAGGGTAATTGCAAAAGCCTCAAAAACTTCCAGACATGTCTTGACGTATTGCTATTAAACGCATTATACTCACTCATCTCGGGGTGTGGCGCAGATGGCAGCGCGCCGCGTTTGGGACGCGGAGGCCAGCGGTTCAAGTCCGCTCACCCCGACTTATGGAGTTGGCAATGAAACGTGAATCGTGAATCCAGGATAGCTGACCACGCTTCACGTTTTCTTTATTTCAATTGAAGTGAGAATCATCCAAACCACGGAGTAAGGTCTATGGCAAAATTTGACTATGATGGTGTGGTTCAAGCAGTTCACTATGATGACCTAGGACAGGTCATGTGGGTGCGTGCATTTTTACGACGCGGAGCGGTGTGGTCCGATTACATTCAGCTCGAGCGGGGTGATCTGGTTGAAAAAATAAATTCAGGGCTGCGCTTCCGTACTGGGGAGCGGATCCCATATCTTGGCGGGACGTTCGAGACCACTTTTCTGGTGGAGTTGGTTAAGGTAAACAACCATGAATTGCTGGTCGCTGGCGATGGGCAGACTGAGACAGATCGCCTGGAAGGCGTGCCGCTGATTTAATCTCACGTGCCTACTCCCTTTTACCACCTGAGCATTGCAGACCAGGTTGTCAAACAACCAGCACTGAACCCGGCAATAAAGTGCCTGATAAATGGACAACTAGGGGCATTTTACCTCGGCAATACTGCCCCAGATGTCCAGGTCATCTCCGGTCAAACACGCTCAGCTACTCATTTCTTTACCGTCCCCATATCACCGAATGCAGGGGTTCCTTGGCATGGTATGCTCTCCGAATATCCGAATTTGCGTGCTTCTGAAAATTTGGACTTGGCAGAGGCGATATTCATCACCGGGTATCTTTGCCATCTCCAGGCAGATTGGATCTGGGTGAATGAGATCTTTGAACCAGTCTTTGGTCCCCAACAGAATTGGGCGACTTTCTCGAATCGACTTTACTGGCACAATATCCTCAGGGCATATTTAGATGTAGAAGTATTCGCAAATTTACAAGTTGATCAGATCCTGGATCTTGGACCCGTTCGTTCACAAAAATGGCTGCCATTTATTCAAGACCATGACTTGGAGAACTGGTGGATTTATCTTTGTGACCAGCTACAACCCGGAAATAACGTAAAGACGGTGGAAGTATTCGCCGCTCGCCAGGGAATAGATGTGCACGAATTCCGGACCATGCTCCAATCAGAAGAAAGTATGCAAGAAAATATTTTTAACCATATCTCCCGCCAGCAGTTAGATGATTACTGCACGCGGTTAGTTGCCAAGAACGTATCTTTAATAGAGAATTATCTTGATCCGTGGGTCGCATCTGCTTCAGCAGCAGCTTTTCAGCCTTCCAGTTTCACTCAGCAGCACGATCGGAGTGGCATATGAAATTGATCGAACGCTCACCGATTGGTTCCCAGAGCAGCTCGATTCCCTTTGTGGATCGAGCCAAAGGTATCTGGCAGTTTGGATTTTCCTGGGATCGTGATACGCAAGCCCAGCAGGTGCTGATTCAGCACTTGGGAGAAGTTTTGGATAACTCGTATACATTGATCAGTAATGTCCCCGTTCCAGGCTTCTCTTTACCTGTTCCGCTGGTACTGATTGGACAAACTGGTCTGCGCACTTTTTGCGTTAGTGCAGAAAAAGGCATCTTCAGCCTGAAGGTAGAACAGTGGTATAAGCTGGATGAGCAAATGCAGAAATATCGACCTTCCCGTCCCAATTTGGTCCGGCGAACTGCTTTGATGTCTCGAGCGATCATTGAATTCTTGAAGGAGAAGGGTATTTACCTGGATGAGGGTGAAGCCACATTGTTTTTCACCCAACCCAGCGTCCACATCGATGCACCCGAATCACCGGTTCGCTTGCTGCAAAGCGATGGGATTGACCGGTTCGCAGCCAATCTGGTAAATGAGAACATTGTTCTGGATGCGATGGAGCTGCAGAGCATCACCGATATTCTGATCAAATCAAGACCAAAGAAAACTGCAGGTGAGCAACAGCTGCCTTCCCGCTCCTCATTATCCAATTCGATTGGTTTAGGTGATTTTCAATTGAAGATTTGGCAATGGATGATCTTATTCTTGTTAGCCGTCTTCATGTTGATCACCGTAATTGTCACCGCGGTGATCATCCTCAATTCCGCATAACATTTTTAATGTAGAGTAAACATTTGCCAAATCCATTTCTCTCTATCATCATACCGGCTTACAATGAAGAGCAGCGCCTGCCAAATACTTTAGAACAGGTCTTGATCTTCTTGCAAGCCCAATCCTACCAGTCTGAAATCCTGGTAATCGAGAATGCCAGCCAGGATAAGACCTTCCAAGTTGCCGAGCAATTCGCGGCTCAACATCATACCGCACAGCTGCCCATCCTGGTTCTCCGTGAACCAGTGCGGGGTAAGGGCGCGGCGGTAAAACGCGGTATCTTCACCGCTGGTGGTGAGTATCGCTTCATGTGTGATGCCGATCTCTCGATGTCGGTCACGGAGATCAACCGGTTTATTCCACCCAATGTTGAGCAGTTCGATATCACCATTGCTTCACGAGAAGCTCCAGGAGCGGTTCGCCATAACGAACCAACCTATCGGCATTTGGTGGGTCGTGTATTCAACACTTTGATTCGCGTACTCGCCTTGCCTGGGTTAAACGACACCCAGTGTGGATTTAAGTGTTTCAAGGCCTCCGTGGCTGAGGAACTCTTTAACGAGATGAGCATCACCGGTTGGTCATTCGATGTCGAAATCCTCTATCTTGCCCAGCAGCGCAATTACCGGATCCTTGAAATCCCTATCCCGTGGTATTACAATCCAGACAGCCATATCAGCGTGGTTAAAGATTCCATGCAAATGGCGTTAGATATTTTCAAAATTCGCTTCCAGAGCCGAAATGATCAGGCATGAGTGCCCGATTCGATCCCAGCCTGCTTCCACCAGCACCTGATTTTCAATTTGAGAATGGACTTTGGGAAACCGGTCTTCATCATATCGCGGGGATTGATGAAGCCGGGCGCGGAGCGCTTGCGGGGCCAGTTGCAGCAGGTGCGGTTATTTTTGCTCGTCAAGAAACCCTGCTGGCCACCTTGGAAGGCTTAAGAGATTCGAAACAATTGACACCTGCTGACAGGAACGAATGGGCAGTCTGTCTAAAGAAATCCGCCTTTGCCTGGGGGGTTGGTTTTGCATCCCATCGGGAGATTGATCGCCTGGGCATCGTCCCAGCCACCCGGTTGGCAGCCCAGCGAGCACTGCGAGATTGTGAGTGCCAGGCAGAACACTTGCTCTTGGATTATCTCTTCCTACCAGAAATTGCTATTCCCCAGACCAAATTGGTTAAGGGTGACCAGCGATCGCTGAGCATTGCTGGTGCTTCGGTTCTGGCCAAAACTGCCCGGGATGCCCTTTTGATAGAGCTGGATCATAAATATCCTGGCTATCAGTTCACTGACCACAAAGGGTATGGGACTCCTCAGCACCTGGAGGCACTCAAGCGTTTGGGACCCAGCCCAATCCACCGCTGCAGCTTTGCACCAATTAAAAGTGCGATGCACTATGATTGATTAAACATCCTATCTAATCCTTCTTTTCTTTTCCGCTCCAGGATTCAATGTCTATTCGGAAAACGACCGTCACCTTCAAGTCATCGTTGGTGGCGGCCTCATAATCCACGCCGGGACGCAGCGCAGGAAAATGCTTGTCCATGAGCAACTGCAAGCCATGCTTAGCTTCATCAATATCATCTACAATCGTCAGGTTTCCGAAGACAACCACCCCCTTGTAACACACCCCAAAGTTCATCGCGCGCTCGGCAACGATCCACTCGCCCATCTCGCTCACGTTCAAGTTCACCGGCGTACCATCGCCAACATTCTCAAACGTACGCCCCTTGTGCGCGCCATGAAAATAGATGACATGCCTCTGCGGGTCATACGCAAAATTTCGTGCCACCGTGAACGGCTGCCCGTTCATGCAGGTGGCAAAAACCCCATAATCAGCTTTCTGTAAAAAAGCAGCGATCCAGGCATCATCTGTGATGGAACGGTCCTTTCGGCGGATTTTGGTCAATTCATTTTCAGTCACAATATCTCCTGGCGAGAAACTGGCAGGATTTTACCATTCTCCTTGCATAAATTCTCTCATCGACGTTCCCGGCAGGGAGAAAGTCGCTCCTGGCAGGGCAAAAAAATGGATTTTAGCAAGAGGTATAGAAATTATCTGTAAGGGTAATCAATCAAAATCCG
The DNA here is from genome assembly GCA_035529195.1 of Anaerolineales bacterium. Lineage (GTDB taxonomy): Bacteria > Chloroflexota > Anaerolineae > Anaerolineales > UBA4823 > PFL25. The sequence goes on along the minus strand of DATKXE010000374.1, from coordinate 7,654 downwards.
GGTGCAGAAATGGTTTCGTCGATTTTGGATGACCTGAAATGCTGTAAATAAATTCGCCGGGCTTGGAATAGCGCGGCGATTATTTTTCTTCCGTTGGTTCTTATCACCCCCTGAAGTATTTTACGCCGGAAACTCATATACCGGCGTCTCTATCACCCGGGATGGCGTCCTGCGCTCTTTGATCATTTCTTTCAAGCGCTGGAAAGTCCTTGGGGATACGAGCTGTTCACCAGTCTCTGGATTTACTCTAGCCGGGACTTTTTCGAAGATGAATAGTTTGCCGTCCTCTTCCATCAGGTAATTCACGGTTTTTTCTACCAATAATTCTTTCCACGGATATTTATTCATCTGGTCACTTCCTTACTTCAGTTATAAATCCAAGTCTTGGATTTGGTTGCCCTCTTGACACGAAAAAGAATTTTACCAGATTATCTGCTCATGTGCAGGAAAATAACCAGGGAATCCAGATATAAATGAAGTTGTCTCACCTCATGCTGGACGAAGAGAAGCATCCCCATTGCTATCTTGAGACCCTTCGCTGCGATCCCGCCACGGTTCGGGGATCAGGATCCTGCGAACAATGACGGGGTTTCAATGAGGGAGGTTCATCTTCCTGATAGCCACATATTGGCAGGTATCAATGAGGGCGATCACTTTCCCGGTGGGCGGTAGTCGCCTTGTTTCTTTGTTGCCTGATCAACCTCTTCGCAGGTAAGAAGAACCGTGGTCTTTGTTTTGACAGCTCCGCTGGCGCTGCTGATCATCGCCGCAGCGGTTACACCGATATTGTCAAGACCATCCACGATTACGAATCCATCGTAATCCCCGAACGAGAAATAATAGCTCTCCATTTTACCGCCCAGGCTTTCGATCAGCTGTCGGGTTGCTTCCCGGCGTTTTGAGCCACCCTCCTTAAGCAAGCCCTGTAAACCTTCACCGGTATAGCTGAACTGCACCAAATATTTTGCCATTTCACACCTCCTGTGGTAATAATACTAATAATATCATAATCATCTAATAATAATGTGGGCAATGATCGCACAATACCGAAATATCGGCTCAGCACCACACACTATGAAATCAGCTGCAGCATGTGTTTCGAATGCTCTTCTGAAATTTCGCCTGGGTGGATTGCCTATGTGAATAATTTCTGGATCACGGAGATCTAGATTTCTGTATCGAGAGTGTCACAGGACACAGTAAGCTAATTTGAACCCGGTAAGATTGTAATTAAAGAATATTGATCTATATTTACCCTGGAGGATCAATTTTTCTTTTGGTCTTTAGAGCCATCCCCAGGCAATTCTGGCAGATACAGGCCCGTCTGAGCGCTTGCTCAGGGATTTGAGCCAGCAGCTCACGCGGGAATTTCTTATCATCACACCAGCATTCCCTGGCCTCCGGATCAGCTGCCATAGCACACTGGTTGGGACGACCACAGAGCGGGCATATTGAGGCATCGATGGGGGGTTCGTTCATGCATTCACCGTGGATAATGGGAATTAGGATCCATTATTGAGTATATCAACTGGATGGGGGTGTTTATACTCGCACTCTCAAGAGCTTTGGATCATACATCGGTTTTAGCGAAGCTCTTGCAGGGTATCGCTCACCTGCCACTTCGATCTCGTAGGTGCCGCTGTGGATGTAATCGGGAGTTGCGATTCCGTCTTCGTTTTCCACAGGGCCAACACCTACACAACCCCCCAGGGTATGCCCGTAGCCACCCGACATGATGTAGCCAACCCGTTCTCCATTCCGGAAAATGGGCTCACCGTAGTACAGCAGCGGCTCAGGATCATCCAGCAAAAACTGCACCAGCCGGTATTTGAGCCCAGTCTCTTTATGCTTTAGCAGCGCTTGCATGCCAATGAACCCACCAGGTTTATCAAAATCCACAAAGAAGCTCAACCCTACTTCCAATGGTGTGTCCATATTATCGATATCGTTGCCATAATCACGATATGCCTTCTCCAGACGCAGCGTATCTAAGGCTTGTAATCCGATGTGTTTCAAGTCCATATCCTGGCTTGCTTCAACGAGCATATCAAACACATGCAGCGAAAACTCCGTAGGGATATACAGCTCCCACCCCAGTTCGCCAACATATGTTACCCTAATCGCCCTGACGGTAGCGTAACCGATATCAATTTCCTGCGAAGTAAGGAAGGGAAAGGCGTTATTCGATAGATCAGCATGCGTGACGCGGCTCAGAAAATCGCGTGACTTAGGTCCCTGGATGTTCAGCACACTGTAAGCCGAAGTAATATTTGTGAAGGTGGTGTTCGAATCAGGTGGAGTGTTGCGACGCAGCCAGGCCTGAACTTGGGTAATCGTACCGTCTCCAGTCAGGATCAGATACTGGTCTTCTGCTAGCCGGGTTACGGTCAGGTCAGCTTCGATCCGGCCGTGCTTGTTCAGCCATTGGGTGTAGACGGTCCGCCCTTCCGGTACCGCTACATTGTTGGCGCAGATCCGGTTGAGAACTTTTTCCGCATCGCCTCCCTGGAGCAAGATTTTGCCCATCACAGAATAATCCATGAGGGTCACCCCTTCGCGGGCTGCCCTGTGCTCAGCTGCGCTGTATTCGAACCAGTTCTGCCGTCCCCAAGAGTATTCAACTTTGGGTTCAATCCCTTTTGGCGCAAACCAGGCTGGATACTCCCAGCCGGCGTAAGTGCTGAAATATGCTCCTGCCGCTGCCAAGCGGTCATGGAAAGCGGATTTCCGGGCACCGCGTGCCGACTCAAAAATCCGGTTGGGATATGGATCTTCAAACATAAATCCCAGCAACTCAACCGTGCGGTCTTTGAGGTATCCTGGATTATTCTGGAAAGGAAGCATACGAGAGATATCGATTTCAGTCACATCCACATCTGGAGTACCATCCGTGATCCATTGAGCCATGACACGCCCCGCACCGCCCCCCAGGAGAATGCCCAGCGAGTTGAAACCCGCGGCGACGTAGTAATTATCTAATTCCGGTGCCTGACCCATCATTGGTTCAAGGTCCGGGGTGAAGCTCTCTGGTCCGCAGAACAATTTATGAATGCCAGCATTTTCTAAGACTGGAATGCGCTGCATGGCAGCTTCAATGTACGGCATCATCCGATCCCAATTGGGTGTGATTTCTCCAAAACTGAAATCTTTCGGGATGCCATACAATCCCCAGGGTTCCGCCACCGGTTCGAACAAGCCCAGCAGTACACCACCGGTTTCTTCACGGTAATAGGCATAACGGTCAAGGTCCACTAAAACCGGAAGTTCCCCATGTATGCCATCAATCGGTTCAGTGATCAGGTAGTAGTGTTCGGCCGCCTGCAGGGGAACGTTGACGCCGGCCAATTTCCCGATCTCGTGTGCCCAGATGCCTGCACAGTTAACCACATACTCTGCCTCAATTTCTCCCTGATCGGTGATTACACCACATACGCGGCCTTTATCTTGTTTTATGCCGGTGACTTCGACCTCTTCTACGATCTGTGCACCGCCCATCCTGGCGCCTTTTGCCAGTGCCATGGTGACGTCGATTGGGTTAACCCGGCCATCTCCGGGAGTGAAAAAACCAGCCAGAATGTCTTCGGTATGAGCCAGCGGCCATTTATTTTTGACTTCGGCAGGGGATAACTGCTCTACATAGACGCCAAACCCGCGGTCAAAATCAGCCACCCGCCGCAGCCCCTCCAGGCGGGAAGGTGAGCAGGCAAATTCAAGATAACCGACCGGATTATAGCCAGTAGATTGTCCAGTTTCACCTTCCAGACTCTGGTACAGCTCCCGTGTGTATTTGGCCATTTCGATCTTCGTGGCGTCGAAAAATCCGCCCGCCTCGACAAGTCCAGCCGCGTGCCAAGTCGTCCCTGCAGTGAGCTGCTTGCGTTCTAAGAGCAGTACATCTCTCCAACCCAGCTGGGTGAGGTGATAGGCAATGCTGCACCCGATCACACCCCCTCCGATGATCACAACTTGCTTCCGAGAAGGAATTCGCTTCGATGTATTGGGTGGTGTTTTTGTTGCTGCCATAAATATTTTCTCTTTTTTTAACCTATGGGTTGGCTGTCCAGCTGGCTACAAGGCAACACGGGGGGAGATCATCCCTGGTCCCTGCTCTCCGGGCGAAGATATTTCCCATTTGATCCACGGTGACTGTGCAGCCAGCTGCCTGACACCATTCAATGAAAACGTCGCGCCCGGCTTTATCCTCATCGCTCAGCGCTACCCGGCACACACCGCCATTCGGTGTTGCCCCGATCTGCGCCATTTCCATCAGGCGCTCGATCAGTCTTTTCCCATTAATGCGCAGCGTGTCGCTCATATCCCTTCCCGTATGAGGGGTAATGTTGAGCAGTGGATGCCGCCCCCGCTCCGATGCAGCTGGTCATATTCCACCATCACCACCTCCACTCCCGCAGCCTCCAGGCGTTTGGCAGATCGTTCCGCGTGGGCAGACATCAGCACCCGGCCCGGTTGGACTGCCAGGCAGTTGACTCCAAAGGCACCATCTTTGGCATCCGCATCCAGGGTATGGATACCCAGCTCTTTAAGCCGTTCCAGGAACCACCAGGGCAGATCTTGAATGAACGCCAGGGCTAAATCACTGTTCACCATCACCAATGATCCATCGATGTGCAGCCCGTAGCCGGTGTTATCCACGCACAGCAGTTCGACCCCCAATGTCTTCAGCACTGCTCCCAACTGGCGTGCTCCCTCCGCGTTGCAGCGGTGCCCGATTGAGACCACCGCCGTGCTGGGATTCAGCCAAACAAAGCTGCCGCCTTCCATCAACCCTGTTCCATGGATTGTATGCAGTATAGGCATTCCCAGATTGGCCAAGGTACGGGTGAAAGGCAGCTCCTCTCCTCGCCGGTAGCTGACTCCCATGCGGCAGATCACAGCCCCGCCTTTTACGATGATCGCCGGGTCTCGGGTGAAGACCGATTTGGTCATATTGGGCTGCGGCTGCTCCAGGTGGATTATTTCCACCCCCTCAGTTTCCAGCGCTTTTACCATCCCATCGTGTTGGGCTTGGACTTTTGCCAGGTTAGGTCTATCACGCCCATTCCAGTACCACATCTTGTCGGGGCTGATCCAGGCTTGAGCTTCCTCGATGAATTCTCCTCCCGACATCATCACTTCCCATTCCACCCCGGGTCGTGAAACCAATACCGAGCGTAGCTTGCCCACGTCGTTATCCAGCCCCCAACGGCGCCCCCATACCTTCTCCATCATGGAAGCATCCTCAAATGGAGGTTCAGGCTCGCCAGGTATGCGGCGGTGCAGGTTCAGGTAGGCTTCTTCTGCTGAGATCGGAATTTGATTTTCCATCATCGGGTAATCTGGACCTTCCGTTTAATATTTAGGGAGTTTAAGTTTTCTCGTTAATTAATCAAAATATCGATTACATTATAAATCAGGTTTATTTATGGGAACTTTAATCGATTGCAAATCGTAGTATAAACAAGGATAGCGATCATAAATAAGGAGTCAAGCCATTGCATCAAAAATGGATTTTTCGAAATCGCCAGCTTAAATTAGCGATGCTCGTGCTGGTTATGATGGTCTTAGTCCCCATTGCAAGTGCTTGCCAGATTATCCCTTCTAAGCAAACAATGGGTACAGTTGAAAAAACCAACCCTACGCAAGAATTGGTTGATCCGACCGAATTTCCGCCTGGCTTCCCAACCCCGGATGCGGTATTGTTTGCAGCTTGTGCGGCGGAAGGGGGTCGCTGGGAAGTGCTGGGCTTCAGCGGACCGGGCTGCAATTTCCCCACCACAGATGGTGGCAAAGCCTGTCGGGATAGCGTGGATTGTGAGAGTGGCTGCCTTGCGGATCCTGACCAGGTTATGAAAACAGATGAGACAGGCAGGCTGATCCCAGATGGGGATCGGATTTCTGAATTGAATTCTCAAGACCTTGAGCAGGTGGGTCTCTGTTCACCATGGAAAGAAAATTTCGGCTGCCGAGTGTGGCTCGAAAAGGGTCGCTATGTGGAAATTTGTATCGATTAAGAAGTTATGTTTGCCCCGTCATCCATCGAAACAAGATTAGAGCAGGAGGGGCCATTACTATGAAGCGTGTGCGCTGGAGAAGTGTCTGGATATTTCTATTGGGTATGCTGACCTTTGCTGTTGGATTTGTATTGGTCAGCTTTTTTCAGGGTTTTCGCAGACCCACTCAACAGGGGATTATTGAGGATTGGGGGACGATGTGCTTCTGGTATGACGACCAGGGCAGCATGCAGGCGGAGGTTTCCCCGCAGGGTTGCTATTCCAGTACCTGCACCCGGATCGTCTCGCAAACAGGCACTGTGGTCATTGAACAGAATAAGTTTCAAATCCGCATTGAATCAAGGTTTATTTTGACTGAAACCTCACGCTTTCCGCTGCCCTGTACGGAAAACTGTTCCGGGGGAGGTACGGTTAATTTTGACCTTGGTGTGCTGCAGGTTGGAGAATATGGTGTCTGGTTCAAAGACGAAGAGGTTGGCAATTTGAACATATTCTCCGGACGACCCACCCCGAGACAGTGCTTTGAAAATTACAGTGAGTAGGGCTTGATTCTCGTTCATCCGATACGAATACCTTTGATCCATTGACGATACCTTTGAGTTTTTACCCTCTGATCTAATACTAAATATCAAATTTACTTTTAAACTCGTGGATGAAGGTTCTTTCTCTAATAAAATCTGACTTCAGGAGAACTAGTAAAGAACTCTTGCCATTGGCCCTGTTCCGGGATCTGTCCACCAGGGACGAGGCTTATGCTCAGAGTGACAACAAAAGATATGTCATTTTGAGGAGCCAGAGGTGACGAAGAATCCCTTTCACCTATATTCCAAAATGATTAAGTCATGGATTTGAACAAATGTATCCATACTAGTTGGGGGGGGTCCCTGGGATCGAGGATGATCAATCAGACTCTGATCGGATACTGGCCATATTTGTGTCCTGCCAGCAGCATGGCTTTGTAATTTTCAAGAGGGATATACTCAGCCACAGAGTTGCTGGTGCTCAAGAGATAACCACCACCTGGTGCGAGATCGTGAATGCGCTTGAGAACCAATTCTTCCACATCCGCTGGTTTTCCGCGAGATAGCGGGAAATCCATGTTGATATTTCCCAGCAGCGCCAGGCGATCACCATAAGCTTTATTAACCTGGTTGATGTCCATTGCATTCGGATCGATCGGATGAATCCCTGAAAACTCAGCTTCGATCACAGTGTCTAATAATGTAGTAATATCCCCGTCACTGTGAAATATCATGGGTTTTCCCAGCTGCCGGCATATATTTCCCATTTTCTTGTACCAGGGAAAGACGTATTTCCGCAGGTGATCCGGGTTGACCAGCGGTCCGCTGTTACCTGCCATGTCATCCGGATGCCAGATGGCACCCACATTGGGGTGTCCAACAACCCTTTCAAAAACCTCGAATTGTAAGGGGATGATTTTGTCATAAATCATCTCTACCAGCTCAATATTCAACTTTATATTCTTATAAAAGGTCTCCGCTCCTTGTAATAACCAATTGGCAGTGTACAGCTTGCCAATAATCACAATGATCTGCATGCCGTCCGGTAGTAAAGGAGTTATTTCGTCAAGGATACCCAGATCCATGTCCTCAACACTTGGGAATGGATAAGAGAGAAAGTCA
>DATKXE010000373.1:0-13117 GCA_035529195.1 Anaerolineales bacterium | reverse complement strand
ACGCATCCACCAACAAAATCAAAATGAACCACATCAAGACCATGCTCTGCGGTAACTTCATTGGAATTGACAAACTGGAACGGCTGAAACTGCTGCAAAACGATCCTCTGGTCAACGAGTTTACCATTTCGATCAAAGAACCGGAAACGGTATCTCGGTTCTTGGGAAACTTCAGCTACAAGACCACCCAAATGCTGAGAGAAATCAATTTCAAACTCTTCAGAAAGCTTCTGAGAAAGAGCAAGCTCAAATCCATCACCATCGATATTGACAGCAGTGTGGTAAATGTCGAAGGCCATCAGGAAGGGGCAGTAAAAGGTTACAATCCAAAAAAGCCAGGAAACCGCTGTTACAACCTCCAGTTTGCTTTCTGTGATGAAATCAAGGCCTACCTGACCGGCTATGTCAGAAGCGGGGACACTTACACGGCAAACGGCACAGCAGAAATGATCCAGGAAATCATGGCTCACCTCAAAGATGAGGGGTTGGAAATCACATTTCGCATGGATAGCGGTATAGTGATAATTCAATCTGGCTTAGGGAAAGAGGAATAAATTAAAATGAAGATTTGACCACCAAACGATACTCTACCATGTGCAATCCCTGCAGGTGGTTACATCTGCATATTTTCCAACGTATTTGTACATGGTGACTTCTGAAAAAGCCTCTCCCAGAATATTATCGTGGATTGCCCAGGATCGGAGTCGAACACTGTTGATAGCATTGGAAGATCTGAATGAGGTAGAAAAATCTAATTTCTTGAATAGATCCCCGTGTGGTGAAAACCCGGATTGGATTCGTTCCATCAGCTTGAGCCCTTTTTGATAGGCGAATCCGTATTTCTCAAAGATCACAGCGTTATGGTAATAAAGTGGTTCCACAAAGTAAATATCCTGTTGGAGGCTGGTGACAAATTCTTCGAAGGTGGTCATGGCTTTTGACAGCATTCGTAATCCTCGCCGGACTTGACCAGGCGCAAGACCCGCATTTAAGGCTGAGATTTCGGCATCTATGTTTCGTTTTTTCGTCCCAAATACAGTAGTTTGACCATCTGGTAATTTATCAACATCAAATCTCGGGGAATCAGGATCGTTCAAGATGTACAGCAGGACGTGAATCTGTCCATTGATGGTATCCGTCAGGTGACCGTATTGCACAGGATCTGGGAAATCAATATGATGTCTCAAAACCATTTCAACGCTGGGACTACCGGATGAGAAATTGAAGCTGAGTAATTCATTCCCCTGCTGATCTATAAAATCTGGGGAAAGATTAAAGTGGTTGATAAGGGTTGGAGGGATGATGCGAGAATAAATCTCACGTTTTTCACTCACAGGTAATCGATTAATTCCTGTGATTGTGGAGGGAGACATCGTCATCTCCTTTGTTTGTACTGCCGATCCAACTCACGTTGAGAATCACGTTTAGCGATCTCTGCCCTTTTATCGTAATGTTTTTTTCCTTTAGCGAGTGCGACCTCTACTTTTGCTTTGCCATCCTTTAAATAAACTCGCAGGGGAATCACTGTTGCCCCTTTTTGTCGAACTTTATCGGAAAGTTTGCGGATTTCAGAGCTGTGTAAGAGCAATTTACGCGCCCTAACCGGGTCGTGGTTGTTACTACTGGCTTCATTATATGGGGCGATATGGGAATTAACCAACCAGGCTTCATTGCCATCTACAGAAACATAAGCCTGTGCAAGGCTGATCTGACCTGCGCGGATGGATTTGATCTCACTCCCTTTCAGAACGAGTCCGGCTTCGTAAGTATCGATGAGGAAGTATTCATGCTTCGCTTTTCGATTGGTTGCTATAACTTTGATTCCCATACTGGGATTCTAACATGATCCAAGAAAAAACTACTGCTCGCGCAGGTACTCAAGGGCGGATATCATAACCAGGTCATTTCCAGATTCATCTTGGCTAACATATAAATCTGGTTGGAGTCCACCTTCCCCGAGGGTTGGATTAAGACCCGGTATCCACCATTTTGCGGCAGTAACATGAAGACTTGAGCCATCTTGCAGGTCGAAAATCAATTGGATAGAATCTTTTCCGAATGATGGTTCCCCGATTAGCAAGGCTCGATGATGTTTTTGCAAGGCTCCTGCCACTATCTCAGCTGCACTGGCAGTATTATGGTTGATCAGGATAACAAGGGGTAAATCAGCTAAGGGTCCAGGAGCTATAACCGTGAATGTTTCAACATCTTCTCCTCGATATTGCTGCTGAAGAATAACACCTTCGTGAAGGAAAAGTCGAGCGGTATCGATGCCTGCGGTTAAGAGACCGCCCCCATTATCCCTTAAATCAAGAATATAGCGGTTTGTGCCATCTTTTTGCATTTCCCTGACCGCGTTTTTGATCTCTTCCGTAGTGCTTTCAGCAATGATGTTTATATTAATGATACCGATTTGGGAATCTTCAGGTGCAACGTGCCAAGTCACTGATGGCAAATGGATTCGGTCACGACGAACATTGAACTCCAACTCAGATCCGTGATCATCTCGAGCGATTATTATCTTGACCGATTTACCCACCGGTCCGCGAATCGCGGCTTTGATCTCATCAATTTGTGTGTCCGTACCAATTTCTATATCATCAATCCAGAGCAGCTGATCTCCTTTATGTATGCCTGCCTGGAAAGCTGGTCCATTGCTGATCGGAAAAACGAGAATATTCCCTTCTGAACTGCGAGTTAATTCCACGCCGATTCCCCCAAAACTGCCTTGCAGATTGTTTGATTCCAATTCATGTTGAACTGGTTCTTGAAAGGTGGCGTAAGGGTCCTCCGAGGAAAGGAGCAAACCTCTGATCATCCCATATTCAAGTGTAGAATGTCCGGGTAGATCCAGAAATGAATGATTAATTAGTATGTTATAAGATTGATTGAGAATTGGGAATTCATTTGGACGAGGTGTAAAATAAGAATTTAGAAAATATCCAGAAAGGAAGGCGCTCAAAAAACCTACGGCAACGAATGAAATGATGAATACATATCGTAATCGAGACATATCTTAATTGATGAACCAGATTCCCTGCATAGATGATAAAATATTCGACTGAGTTTATCATACCTTGCTCGAAATCCCAGTGTTTTCATTATTTCGCTTGACGTATGGGAGGAAAACGAATAAAATTCGTTGCGATAAGGAGACGTCTCCCGATGGAGGCGCGCTTTTTTTGCTTGTAGGAAAATTCATTTGAATAATAACCTGAAGATTAATGGTTCTTTCCCTGGAAAGACTCATTATCCAAGTTAGGAAGGATGTTATGGAGGAAATTGTATTTGAAGCGAATCGCCGAGAGGTGATTGGCAAAAAGGTGAAGAGTTTGCGAAGGGATGGCCTATTGCCTGCTGTGGTTTATGGACATAATATCGAGCCGATCTCGATCTCGCTAAATTTTCGAGATGCGAGTAAAATATTGGATTCGATATCTCCATCCGCACTGATTGTTCTTGATATTGATGGAGAAAAGCATTACACCCTTGTGCGGGATAAACAGCGAAATCCAGTTCGCCGCTCAATAATCCATGTTGATTTCCAAGCCGTCTCATTGACTGAGACAGTGCGTGCTGATGTAAATATTAAATTGATCGGAATAGCACCTGCGATTGATACCTATTTAGGTGTTCTTGTGCCGAGTCTTGAGCAACTTTCCATTGAGTGTTTACCGACGAGTTTACCAGATCGATTAGAGGTAGACATTTCTGGTTTAACTGATATTGGTGATAGCCTCCTGGTGCGTGATCTAACTGCTCCGGAAGGTGTCGTAATTCTCAATGATCCGGAAGATGTGGTAGTTGTGGTGATTGCACAGGCAGCTGAAGAGGTTGAGGAAGGGGAAGAGATCGAGATCGAAGAGGGCATGGAACCTGAAATCTTGGAACGTGGAAAACATGAGGAACGCGAGGATCAGGAAGAAGAGTCAGCTGAAGAAGAATAATCTCTTATCGGGTGTTAGTTAGCTGCAGAGATTCCAAGAAATTTAGCGTAATCTCTGCGCTAACTCCCCAGAGCAACTCGCTGTCAAAGCGATTGAAATAAATGACTGGAACAGGTGAGTGAGGTTTGGGGAGCTCACGGTATTGAATTTCATGATTTTTAGGGTCAGCCAACCATTCCAAAGGAATGGTGAATACACGGCTGACCTCTTCTTTTGCTAAAATAAACTCATAAGGCCAGGGGATCCTACCAACCACCGGCTGGACACAATAATTACTGATGGTACGTAATTCCCGCAAGCGACCTAAAATCTTAACATGGCTCGGTTTGAGGTTTATTTCCTCTTCAGCTTCTCTCAATGCTGTATCTTCTGGTGTACCATCTTCTGGATCTGCTCTACCCCCAGGGAACGCGACTTGTCCGCTGTGTTCTGGGAGCGATGAGGTCCTACGGGTAAAGAGGACATTCCATTCTTGGGATATTTTAAGGATGGGAACGAGTACGGCCGCATTTTGTGGATATTCATTGAAGAATTCAGCCGGAAAGCGGGGATTGTATTCACTTTTGGTTTCATCCGCATGATCGATTTGAGCCAGTCGATTAGAAATCTCTTGTTCGGAAAGCTTGATGATCTTTGAAGTCATTATCACTCAATCATTATCCAAAAATATTTCTTACGGCATCGATATATTCTATTTCTTTTCAAATTGTTCAATTTCATCGGATGGGATGACCGGTCTAGCGAATACAAGAAATCCTGTATGAGCTACCATCCGATCTGTTGGTCTCAATCGCTGTGGTACCGGTTTGTAGTAGCGGAGTAGAACCTCACAAATCTCGATGAATGCAAAGTCTTCCATCCGAAGAACAGGCAGTAATTGAATTAATTGATTGGTTGTAGGAACGATACATCCGAAAAAGCCGCCAGATACAAGAGCTTTTTTTACTTGGGGGATGTAACTTTCAGGTGTGGGTATGTCCATGAATAGGGAGAGCACATTTGTTTCATCAAATCCATTCTTGATATCGGCGTGTTTGAAGGTAACCCGGTCCTGCATTCCCAGGTGGTAAAGATTCTTCCTAGCTAAATTAATCATCTCTTCGCGCAATTCATACGTGGTAACATGACCACGAGGACCGACCGCGTGGGCGAGGGCAGTTGTCATCGCCCCAGAACCTGTACCTGCTTCAAGCACGTGTTGATCCGGACCAATTCCCATGCTCATCAGAATAAATCCAATATCTTTTGGAAAAAGAATTTGTGTAGTCCTACGAGTAGCAGTGATTAAATCTCCAAGTGAGGGCTGCAGCAAGTAGAACGGATTCCCGATATGGCTGAAAACTTGGCTGCCCCACTTTTTCCCGATCAAATCATCGTGTGCTAGGATACCGCGATGAGTCTCCAGAATCTCTCCTTTTTGGAGCTGGATGATAAAGTTTTTATGGCTGACCCCAACAAGTTGGGCAATGTCGCCATTTTGGGCTGTTTTACTGGTCTGGGACACTATTCTGGTTTCAAATGTGAAACAAAGAACTCAGTAATCCTGTTGTAACAGGTGACACGATTCTCGTACTTCAATATATCATGACCTTCATTCTCGGATACCAAGTAATCAATTTCTTTTCCATCTCTAATTAGCTACTCGACTAATTCACGGGATTCCTTTTCGACTACGCGGGGATCGTTTTTCCCCTGAATTACAAGCATTGGAAAAGTGATGTTGTTGATATAGGTGTTGGGAGATCTCTCAACCAGGAATTCTCGGTCATCAACTGGATCCCCGAGCGTGATGGCAAAGTAAGGTTTCCAGGTCTCGGGAAGCCTTTCTGAGAAGGTAAGTAAATCATAAGGTCCAAACATGTCAACCGCTGCAGACCATAATTCTGGATGGCGACCAGCCAAAGTCAGGGTCATGTATCCCCCATATGAACGTCCAATCACTCCGGCACGAGAAAGATCTATTAGCTCATCATTGGGCAATACCTTCTCCATGGCAAAAGCATGATCGAGGCGATCATTACCCCCCCAATCGCCATCAACTTCTTTCGAGTAGCTCAATCCATAGCCTGTGCTGCCGCGTACATTGGGCACAAAGACAGCAAAACCTTTCAAGGTAAGAAATTGGATTAATGGCATTGAAAACCAGGAGAAATCGGGTCTTTCCTGACTTTGTGGGCCGCCATGAATATAATATACCAACGGGTAAGGAGGTTCATAACTTTTCTCACTGGATGGAATATATAATCTTGCGGAAACCCGGGTATCATCGAATGATGTGAATGAAGCGTCCTCACCCGGTGAAAGCAAATCAGGTGATAACCCCAGGATTCTTTCATTTGTATGCAGCTGGATTACATCCCGGGTTGATCCGCTAACCGTAATAATTTGGGATGGGTAAGTAGCGGTAGAGAAGGACATGATATATCGATCCGAAATGCTGTCATAATGATATTCTTCAATTACCCCATCGGTTAATCTACCTGTGCCACAAATTACTGCGTCGATTTGCATGAGGTGTTCATCTTCATGGAAAACCCCTTCATACAACCAGGAGCATCCATCGATTTTGAATTTTAAGGAGTAGCGTTCATCTTTGGTGTGCCTGAGACCTTCGAATTCCCCAACCCCGGCGTGAAGAATTCCATTAATCTCGATTTTTTCTACTGAACTTGGATCGTCAAGGGGAAAATAACCCAATCCATAGGCATCTTCAAACAGTGATGTTGGGAACAGCAAGCCATTATTCGGGGTGAAATATGCTTCTGTGATGCTGCTTAAAGGGATTTCTTGGTTATCCTGGTGCTCCTCAAGAGGTGTGCCTAAGATTAATTTGGGTTCGGGGATATTCGCTTCCCAACGATAACCTACATGGTCTCCCATAGTATACACATCGAGAAGCACAATTTGTTGGTGGTCACTGGATGCCCCAGCGATGTATGCACCCCACTGACTTTGGGCGAGAAATTTAATTTCATTCGTGTTTAAATTTCCCTGATAGCTCTGATTGATCTGTTCCTGTTTGGATTCTGCAGAAAAGTACACAATATTTAGAACTGGATCACATTCTAATAATTGCGTGCGATAATCAGCGAACTGTTCCTCAAATATTGGTTTTGGAAAGCCACCATGAACGGGAATTAGCATTGGCTGATACTCCTCATTCCCATCCGTGTCGATCATTATCAAGATCTTCTCAATATTGGGAAAGACATAGAATGAATATCCGGGCATCAAGTGTGGATTTTGGAGGGCGATATCAGGTGGTAAAAGTGGTTCAGGTACGCTGCCGTCGAAATCCATTGCATAGAGGCTGAGGTGACCGCTGAAGTTACTTATAAAAAAAGATCCGATCTGCGACTAATTGCGGTGCGAGAAAAGACCTGGCTGAAAGCAAAGATTCGATACGTTCCATGAAGAATTATCCTTTATTTATTGGGTGCTGAAATTTATTGCCGGAATCTTACCACGAAGATAATTGGTTAAGCTTGTTCCAGCTAAATAGAAAAACTGCAAGCATAGATTAAATCGAAAGCTTTTCAGTTAGCGAGCAAGTTATTTTGGGGCTTGTTTTCTTCAATCGTAAAATGGTAGATATATGTATGAATAAATTTGCTTATCGGTGAATTGACTCATATCCCCCAAAGGCTCCGATCAAAACAACTTTACGAAACAAGTGAATTCAATTACTTGCTGAATTTGCTGATGATCTTCCGAAGAAAACCCAATAACCAATAATCATGAATACAATGCTGGCGATTGAGGAGATACCCAGATTGAGGGATCCAACGTTGACGAAACCCCAATCAAATCTCTGTGCGAGGAAATGGCCCAACCAAAAACCAGCCCAGCTGAGAATAATATACACAAACATCCTGCCTAAACTACCACCCCGGATGAAGTGGAAAATGGCTCCATATAGCGTGGCTATCAGACCCCCGAATATCAGAGTAGGTATATTCATCGGCAGTCAGTTTACATGATGAAATCAGGTCTGTCAATGAAGATGTGTGCGGTGTCCAGGAGATTTGAGCTGGTTTATCGCTGAGGCTTGCAGGGGATGGTGAAGGTAAATCGGGTATGACCTGGTTGGCTGGTAACAGAAATCTCACCCCCGTGTGCATCAATGATCCCTTTTGAAATCGCTAAACCTAATCCTGTTCTACGTTTTACGCTGGGTTGTGAGCTATTCCCCCGGTAAAATTGCTCAAAGATATGTGGTAAGTCAGTTGTGGATATCCCTACACCATTATCTTCGACAATTACAATGATTTCTTGGATTGTTTGACTAGCGATGACTTCCACCAGGCCTCTATCTTGAGTATGGTGCAAGGTATTGTCAATTAAGTTGGTTAATACCCGGTTGATCCGCCGGGCATCAATTTCTACCTCACCAATATCCGGAGACACTCTCCCACGCAAGATGATCTCCTTACGTTTAGCGATTTCTGTATAACTTTCCAGGCAATCAGAGATCAAATCTGAAATAGAAACAGACTCATAGTTGAGTTCAAGCCCACCAGCATCGATTTGAGCCATTTGAAACATATCGTCGATCAAGTGAGAAAGTGCTGAAATGTTCTTCTTTGCAGTTTCGAAGTAGCGATGTTCAGTTTCTTGATCTTGAACCATCCCGTCAGCAAGGGCTTCAATGATTGCTGATATGCTTGTCAGGGGTGTTTGTAAATCGTGACCAATCCAGGCAATCAACTCTTTTCGCAGAGTTTCAAGTTCTTTTCGTTGTTCAGCTGCTTCTTCAAGTTGAGAAGCCATATGGTTGAATGTTTGTGCCAAATCTGCTAGCTCATCACGACCTTCAATAGGTACCCGGGAGGATAAATTGCCACTCGCAATTTTCTTGGCAGCTTCATCAATAGATCGGATGCGGTCACGAAATGATGATGAAAGCAGGTATCCAAGTGCCATAGCAATCGCACCTGCGAAAATGAGCAGCACAGTACCCAAGAGAAGGTCATGTTGATCAGCAAACATCAACCTGGCGGTTAACCATACATTGATGAAAGTCAATAAACAAGCTAAAGCATAACTGCCCAAAAGTGCAGTGCGAATATTAGGTGATCGATTCATCCAGCCCAACCGGTAGGCTGCGTATCCTGCAATTGCGGAAATGATGGTTGTGATCAGTAGAAAGCCGGTGATCAGCCAGACTTCATCCATTGGGGGATTGAAGACCAGATAAAATCCAATAACCGATAGCGTAAGGATTATCAGTAAGGCAAGAATAAAACGGCTAGCTGCCGATAGTTGGATAAATGAGAACTTTGTTTGCATGATTGATTAATTTAGATAGGCCTGCCATATTAAATGAAAGAGTTGGTCAGGGTTCAAATTTATATCCTACCCCCCAAACAGTAAGCAGGTGCTGAGGAGTGGAAGGGTCTGGTTCAATTTTTTCTCGTATTCTCCGAATATGGACAGTTACTGTGCTGGGATCGATATAATCTGATATACCCCACACCCGTTCAAGCACATGGTTACGAATGAATACCTGTCTTGGATGCTGAGCAAGCAACCAGAGGGTGTCAAATTCCTTTGCAGTAAGGGTGATCTCTTCACCATCGATGGTTACCAATCTGGTCTGAGGATCTATCACCATTGATGGAAAGTTTAGCGGTTTCTCGGTAGTCTCATCTGGTTGTGGATTGGTCCGGCGTAGGACTGCTCGAACCCGGCTAACGACCTCTTGGGAGCTGAATGGTTTAATGATGTAATCGTCTGCCCCCATTTCCAAACCTGCGATCCGGTCGACCTCGTCCCTCCTGGCAGTGAGCATGATTATAGGCGTGTTGCTTCGATTGCGCAGCCAGCGAGTGAGCTCAAAACCGTCGATGATGGGCAGCATCAGATCCATCACAACCAGATCAGGTGATTGTGATTCAATTTTGTTCTGTGCTTCTAAACCGTCGCTGGCAAAGATTACTCGATATCCTGATCTTCTAAGATAGAGTCCAACCACTTCAGCAATACTTGGTTCATCCTCGACGATTAAGATTAGTTCGGCGGTCATTTGGGTGCTCCATATTCCGATCTTATCGTGAGATTATTACAGAATGATTACATTCGATATTTGATATCTCAACAGTGAATTCACTCCAATATGTGGGGATGAAGTTGATCGTTTTTAGGAGAGTTTTCCTTTATTTCTTGCTGGTAAGTAACCAAGAAAAAACCATGCTAATAGGATAACGATGATGATCGCGAGGGCTCCAATAACGATAGGCACGTTTACCGAACCGGTTTGAATTGGTATAGGGGAGGGGGTTGGTGTACCAGGAACGATCTCAACCCCAGATTCTGGTGCAGGATAACCATCCATGGGAAGTGGAGTTGATGTCGGAGCGCTTTGTTCAATGATTGGAAGGTTGAAAACGAGCGTAACGGTTGGAGAACTTGACTGTTCAGATAGGGAATTTCGTTGGTATGGAAAAGAATCTTTTGAATAATCATTATTTTGGTTGTCCAAAATCCAGGAAGGTCCTGCATCCGAAAACCCGGCATAATTTATAACAAATACCAACAATGTGAGTAACCAGGATGAGAGAATTGGTTTTGCGAACATAGTTTGATATACCTTGATTCTGATGGCGCAGATAATCCGAGATTTCAGTTAAAAATACAATTATTTATGGTTATCAAAGGGTAAATAGACTACCAGGCATAAGCTTCAGGAGCTTCACCACCGGGCCCAGGCCAGATGCTGGTAAGTTTTACTAATTGCTCATCTGAAAAACTGATCTCAAGTGATTTGAGGCTGGTATCCAATTGCTCTATGGTTCTGGGACCAATTATGGGTGCAGATACTGTTGGATTGGTTAACAACCAAGCGAGAGCTACATTAGCCGGTTTTTCACCAATTTCGCTGCATAAAGCTTCGTATGTTCGCAGCTGATCGGCGTATTCTGTGACCTTCTTTTTGATATTATCTGAAGATCGCCTACCTAGAGATTCTTTTTGCAATACCCCTCCAAGCAGACCCCCTGAGAGGGGGCTGTAAGGGATAATTCCCAAACCTAATTCACGACAAGCAGGAACGACCTCCAGTTCAATCATGCGATCGATCAAGTTATACAGGCTTTGCTCACTTACTAACCCGAGGAAATGTCTTTCTTTGGCTGAAAATTGAGCCTGGGCGATGTGCAATCCGGCAAAATTACTACTGCCTACATATAGCACCTTTCCTTGAGATACTAATTGCTCCATTGCCTGCCAAATCTCTTCCCAAGGTGTAGCCCGATCAACATGATGCATTTGAAACAGATCTATGTAATCCGTTTGCAATCTTTTCAAGCTGTCATCACAAGCCTGGCGAATGTGCTTGGCAGAGAGGCGACTCTCATTCTGACCTTCACCCATTCTGCCATACACCTTCGTCGCTAGGACAATTTTTTCCCTTTTCCCACCGCCGTTTGCTAACCAGCGACCAATGATTTGCTCCGTGACACCCTCTCCTAATTCCCATCCATAAACATTGGCGGTATCGAAGAAATTGATTCCCAACTCCAAAGCGCGATCCATGATGTGATGGCTGGTCTCTTCATCCGTATGTGGACCAAAATTCATTGTCCCTAGGCATAATTTGCTTACCATTAAACCAGTGCGACCTAAGTGCGTATATTCCATCGCCGCCTCCAAAAATACATCGATCCAGTTAAAAATTAGGTATTTGCGATCAAGAATAAATTGACAATATAACAATTACCGGGAGATTTAATGAAGTATATCACGCAAGGAAAGGTATCTTGGACATCTCAAATCTGAGCTATTGGAATCCACCAAAAATATTATCCCATCTCAGCTAAATATTTTCTCCAAATATTTATTTGCAGATATTTCCCAAGAGAAATCAGAAGTTATGAAGGCAGCTCCGTTGATGATTGACTCAAGATACCTGTCACGGTGAGCTTGGTATAGAACTGCTGCATCCTTGATACATAAACTCATCTCACTTGTCATGGCTTTGATTAATGCGAATTCTTTTCTTTGTTCAAGACGGTTGGAAGCCCTATCTTCAATTGAATAATCCGCTTCATTTACCTTCAGCCAATCGTCAAGCGCACTGGGGATTCCATCGGGCTCCCTGAATAAAAACCCTGAAGGTGGGGAGGTTGCAGCATGCCAACGATCAGCTCTTTTTGCCACAGAATCATTGAATGAACGTACCTGGCGATGCGGTACGATCTGTTGAATTATCCCCCCGGTTGCCCGTCCGATACAGCTGACACCATTCAGGAAGAATTCATTTGCCATACCGAACGGTTCGTAATAGGAAGGCATCATCCCATATGTAGCCCCTCGCATGATCGGGAAATATCCTTCCCGGAATAAGAAGGGGAAACCAAGTACGTGCGATGGGTACTTCGCAGCCAGGTCCTGAATGAAATTTATTCCTGAAAGTCCTTCATCTCCAGGTATGGGGAAGAAGATAAAGCATGCCTGACCACCATTTTCAAGGAATTGATCAATTGCGAGGCAAGCGACTTCATACCCCTTTTGGCGGCTATCATCTCTACCTGCCATGACAAACCAGGGTAATTCTCCACGCAAAAATCCGTGCACATTTCCCCAAACAGGTTCGATCTTGGAGGGGGAAAACTCATCAATAATATCGAGTGCTTGTGCGCGATTCTTTTCTTTCCAGTCAAATAATGGTAAATAATCACCATCTAAACCTGCTTGATTCACCTCATCAGGGATTTGCATTTCGATAAACGCACCATTGTTGACTCCATATAAGCGCGGTGTAAGCTGCTTAACGATATGCGGAATCATGATATCTGATTGGAAGATCTCATTTGAGAGATCTAAGGCGAATTGATCTGATACTGTGAAAACAGGATCTTTTACGAGTGGCAAGGCACATTTCAATATTGTGTCCCCCTCGATTGGCAGGTTTTTGAGTCCAGCGGTGTCCAGTATAACTTTGTTCACTCCACTATCATAACTATTATGTAAAGTAAGATAGGTATTTGAGATTGTTTTTTTCTTGGTAGATTGAGCCAATGAAAGCACCATGGTGGCAGCTTCCCAATCCTGCATTAATATCGTCCAGCTACATTTTGAACAAATCTCAGATAGGGCAGTGGATGCAGCTCTCCCAAAAAAGAGTGAATCACGTAGTAAACTCGGTTGGCCACCCTTTTCAATTGCATGAA